>JAIFLS010000110.1 GCA_020048935.1 bacterium
TGCTGCTGGCCACCGGACATCTGCACCGGCTTATGCAGGATCCGCTCGCCCAACCCTACCTTCTTGAGCAGATCCACGGCGCGGTCCTGCGCCTCGGACTGGGGCACGTCCGCGAACAGCATCGGCAGCATCACATTGTCAAGCGCGGTCGCCACCGGGATGAGGTTGAACGTCTGGAAAATGTAGCCGATCTTGTGGCACCGCAGCCAGGCCAGCTCGTAGGTACTCAAGGCCGCGATATCGACCTCGTCGATAAAGACCTTGCCTGCATTCGGCTTGTCGAGTCCGCCGATTGCATTGAACAGCGTGCTCTTACCCGATCCCGATGGTCCCATGATCGCCACATACTCGCCACGAGCCACCTTGAAATCAACGCCCTTGAGCGCATGCACCGCCTCGCCGCCCATGGTGAAGGTCTTGCGCACACCGATCGCCCGCACGATGTGCGTGGTGGTCAGCTCCGGTGCCGGAACGTCGGTGCCCGAAGGCACCGATACAGCCGAAACCGGTGATACCTGAACCGGTGACGCTACAGCCGGTGACGCGCGTTTAACCGCTTTATTCTTTTTCTTCTTCACACTCATCCAAGCCTTCCGCTTCCCAATTTTTCAGCCTTTTTCAAACTTCCGTCCGCATCGCCTCCACAGGCTCCATCTTGGCCGCCATCCAAGCCGGGTAAAGCGCACCGCAGACACTCAGGGCCACACCCGCGACAAACGTCCCCGCCAGGATCTTGAACACCGAGGCCACCGGCACCAGCACCCAAACCTCATTACCGAAACGGCCCAGGCCTTCTGCATAGGCCAGTACCAGACCGAGGACCAGCCCGGCCAGCGTGCCGACCACGCCCTGGAACAGGCTCTCCAGCAGGTATAGCTTGACGATGAACGAATCCAGGCCGCCCAGGCATTTCATCGTGCCGATCTCGCGGAAGCGTTCCGTCACACTGATCAGCATGGCATTGACAATCCCCACGAAACTGATCATCAGCGCGATCCCCAGCATCCAGACCGTCTGCGACCGCTGCTCCGGGCTCAGCATCTGCTCCAGCAGACCCTCGCGGGCCAGCCGCTGCTGCAGCGCCTCGGACACACGCTCACCGATATTGGAAGTCATCGCGTTGGACAGGACGATATAGGTCAGGAACGTCAGTGCCAGCGCGATGCAGCAGGTGACCAGGAACGTCTTCAAAAGCCGCACCCGCAGCCCGCGCCAGGCGACCTGCAGGACCTTGCGGTACGGAAGAATGATGATTTTCTCCATTTCAGCCATAATGATTACTTCTCCATCTCCATCACTACCAGCCCCTTCGACAGGAGCGTCTGCATGAATTTCGCCACCGCCATCTCGCTCTCCGGCACACTCACCCGCATGTCCTGGGCGAACCGCTTGACAATCGCACGCACGCTGCGCTTGCCATTGCAACTCTCATAGACGAAACGCCCGTAGGCATCCATCCCGAAGGTACGCTCGCAGACCCGGTCCGCCCCGAGAAACCGCTGCCAGCGGACCCGCTGGAAGGCAACCGTGACATACAGTTTTCCCTCCTTTTCCTCCTGGCGAATGGGTGGAACCGGATGCGGACACCCCCGCATCGCCTTCTCTCTTGCCGCCGGATTCGCTTTTTTCGCCATGGACCTTCCAAACATCCTGTTCTCCCCGGTGCCCCGCCCCCTACCCTCGCCCGCCCGCATGCCCCCCGGCAACGCGGTTCATCTGTTCAATCGCCTTCACGCACGCGCCCTCGTGCGGCAGGCCCGCCGTCACATGTTCCACCATCAGCAACCGGTTCAAGACCGAATCATGGGCACCGATGCTCCTCGCCTGACGCGGGGAGCACCATCCCAGCGGAAACGGGACCCGCTTCCACCCCGTCCGCTGCATTCCTGTCAATTCCTTGCGGCTCTGGTGACGCCATATCTCCTGCCGCATGGTGCCACGCCGGATATGGCGGTGCTCCGTGAAGGGACTGCTATTGAGCCACTTCTCCCAGGACCGCCGCCCCAGCGCCAATTCCCCTGGATAAACCTGCCGCAGAAGCAAGGATTCCCGCGGTCCCTTTACAAACTGCAGGGCGACATCGCCCGAGTACAAATGCCTCTGCGCCAGTTGAAAACCTGCTGGTACGGTGAAGCTAAGGTCATACATCGCCCACACGCTTTCGCCGCCAGCCGGTGTCGTGACCAGCGAAGGCAGCACCTGCTCAACCACGATCCTTCGGTCAGCCGCCGGCAGCACCCCATTCACGGTAATACCGATCAGCAACGCCGCCTTCTCGGCATATCCATACCAATAAGTAGTCTCCTTGTCCTCCTCCGTCTGCACATCGCGCGCCCAGCCACAAGCGGTGAAATACGCCTTGGCAGGCGGATTTGCATCCGACACCACACCATGACGAGTCAACCGCTCCGATACCCACTGCTGCCCATCATGAAGCCGGTCCTTCGTCGGATGCTCCCACTTGACGATGAAGACGGCAACCTCGTCATTTCCCACGATCATCTGTCCCTTTGCCGGCGTTCCGGTCAATTTCAGCGGCTGCCAGTCCGACGGGATGCGCATCTGCCATCCCGCCCAGGCAAGTAGGGATTGCGGATTTTGGATTTTAGATTTTGGATTTGTGTGTGTGTTCTGCAAGCCCTTCTCCACATTCCGTTTTCCGAGGTCCGAAGTCCGAGGTCCGAGGTCAGCAAAAGCCATTGTATGCCTTCAACATCTTCCGTTATGCTTATTCCAGTGTTTCTTCCCTAAAGCGGCAGCACCACATTCACACTCTTCATCATGAACACGATACCCAGCGACATCATCGAGATCAGCCCCATGCCGGCACCGAAACCGGCGGCGAACACGATACGGTACTGGGGCCATTTATCACCGAACCACTTCCGGCAACCGTATTTACCCAGCATGGCCCCGATAATCGTCGGGATAATCGCATGCGGCAGGGTTTGATCCAGTCCGCGAATCACGCCATAAACAAGGAAGACCGGCAGGTTGAAATGCGCTAGCAGCCCGTACAGACACAAGGCGGATGCCAGGCCGATCCCGATATAGTCGAACCGGAACGCCTCCTGGAAGGGGCTGATTCCCGATTCGGGCAAAGTCGACGTCGCGATCAGCCCCTGCTGGTAGGCATTCAACTCCCAGAATTCATTGGCGTAGGGGAACATCTCGCTGGGAACCGGTCCCATCGACCAGATGAACTGGGCAAAGAGCAAGGTACTGATGATCATCAGCGGGTACGTGATCGCCTCGGCCTTGATCAGCGCGGTGAACTTCGTGCCGGTCAGTTCCATCGTGCGGAACTCGAGCACCTGGCTGGCATGGTTATGCAGCGGGATCGGCGCATACCAGATGGCGGCACCTTGATAGCCGGAGAGCATGAACGTGGCCTCGCGCACAAACGGGATTGAGAGCTGCTGACCGACCAATCCTTCCATGCGCGACGACATATAGCTGATGAACGGGGTCCAGATGAAGCCATAGAACAGCAGCAACCAGAGCGGGAAAGGGTCCCCCGCCAACGGACCCGACCCGTAGTTGATAAGGAAGTAGGCAATGCCGACATAGACAAACATCGTTGAGACGTAGATCAGGATACCGACCCAGATCGAGATATCGCCGCGCTCCCGGTTGCGCTCGAACAACTTCGACCAATTGACCTTGGTGGCCCCGAGTTCATCGGCCTCCTTCTTCTTCTGCTTCATCTTGGAATACATGTGCAGGAAGCCGATGAAGGCCACGGCAAACATCAGCCCGAGCCCGAAACTGAAATAGAAGTCGAAATGGTTTGAACGCACCACCTCCATGGCATTGAGCCCAGGCTCCCAACTGGTCAGTATGCCGGTGTGCTGGAGCACTGGATTAGCGACCATAGTGAAGACCACGCCAAACAGGCTGCCGAGCATCGCCATGAATGGCATGACCATCCCCGAGACGATCAAACCTAGGTCGAACGACAGCATGATCGGCATCGCCGGCAGGACACCCTCCGTGTAATTCGTCAGGTCGACAAACGGGATCGGGATGATTCGGATAGGCCTGCCAAAGGCGGCTGCGCTGATGCTCGGCAACCCGATATAGACCAGCCCGAAGAAGATCCCGAGCGCCCCGCCCATGGAGAAGACCTTCGTGCGCCAGGTCTCGCGCTCGTTAGAGGAATCGGCCAGTGCAGTCATGCCGGCGGCACCCACGGGGGCCATCGGGAACGGCAATTCCTCGACATCCGCCGTAAGCTTGTACATCACGTAGCCCAGCCCGAAGTTGTCGATACGCGTCACGAGCATCATCAGGGCACCGACGCCGACCGGCCACAGCCATTCAATCATGAAGAAATTCCGTTGTCCCAGCACCGCCGGATCAGTCGGTACAAACCAGGCTGGCAGGAATTCCGTCAGCCCCATCTTGCGGATTTCCTCGCTCTGGGCGAAGAACTGCCGCCAGAGCCACTCCTGCCCGCCAGCGGCCATCGCCGCCCCGCACATGTAGAAGAGCACGAAAATCTGCGGGCGTTTCAGCTTGACCAGGGCGCGCCGCGCGATTTCCACATAGAGCAGGACGGTCACCCATTTGGCGGCTCCACCCATGTGCAGTCCGGCGACCAGGTTCATGTAGACGTTGGCCGGGGCCATTACCAACCCAACGAACAACCCCATCAGAACCGTTCCCCAACTGATGCCTTCCTCGAAATGATCGGGGGCGGTCATCAGATTACGAAATTCCTGGAATTCTTTATCTTCGCGCATTTTACACTATTTCCAATTCCTGTTAACGCCTTTCAACAACGCGATACCGATGGGATCAGACCGCCGCCGAGCCCTCGGCTTTCATCCGCCCGGAAGCCTGTTCAATATATTGCCGCATCAATTCCTGGCTCAACTTGCGCCAACCGAGAAGCTGGCAGCGCAGATCCATGAAGAACGGCTTGTTGAGTCGCCACCACATATTTGGCGTCCCGGCCTCATGCGAGATCGCGATGGATATGGAACAGACGCCGTCTTCAGGGGCATTGACGCTGAAACGCATATTCTGGCGGACCCCCATATCGAACGGCTCCAGCCATAGCCGCGTCTCGAGAGCCGCCAGCGTACCATCGGTTCCGGCAGGCAGCAGACGGATATGATCGACATCAAACGCACCCAGCACCCCGTCGCGGTGGGCCTCAAGGTATTCGTACATGAACGCGGTCAAACCGGGAGCCGCAGACGGGCTGACCGTGAAGGGCAACATATCGCGGATCACGCCATTCTCCGGCTTGGGCACCTTCCAGTCCATATCGGAAGAAGGAGCCGCGATCCGTCCGGCCGCAATCGCCGGGACAATCGCCGAGAGCACCACCACGCCCTGCACCAGCAGCATGGTCTTGATCACCGCCGTGCCGGAATAATTCAGCGTGATGCCCTCCATCAGTCCCAACCCGGTCAGGACGCTGGCGGTCCCCTGCCCCGCGATATAGCCGAAGACGGCCCCCATCAACCCGTAGGTCAGTGCCTCGGCCACGAACAGGGCACCCACGTGCGTCGGGGCCAGCCCCAGGCTCGTGTAGACGTAGATCTCTTTCTTGCGCTCGCTCACGGAGTTGAGCATGGTGGTGAAGATGATCAGGGCCGCGATGACCAGCGGGATCGCCAGGTTCTTGGGCGGGATCGCCACCAGCGGCGTGGCCACCACCACGCTGACGCCGCCATCGCGGTTGCTGTAATAGGCTGGATAGACAATCGTCTTCATCAGTTCGTTCGCGACATCCGACGCCTGCGCCAGCGACGAACAGGCAATACCGACACTACGCAAGGTCCCGCCAAAACGGCGAATGTTGTCCGTCGGCAGGATGATCAGGGAGCGCGCGGGGATCAACTGGTCCAGGATGTTGCCGGACGGCTGCATGGCCGCGGCCGAGGCGGTTTCCTGCTCGATCGCGTCCTGCGAATCGCGGTTGATCCAATCCTGTTCCTGCCGCGTGTAATCGTATGGCATGATCGGCTGCCCATCGAGCATCCGGATCTCATCCTCCAGCCGAACCGGATCGAAGACGCCGCGCACGACCAGTTCGTCACCACGGATGACAACTACATCACCGACCGCTACTCCGAGCAATTTGGCGGTATCTTCCGGAAGGTAGCAGCCGCCCGCCTCGGCAAAGGTCTGCCAGTTGGTCAATACGCGGTCGATTCCCGTCAGCTTGTGCTCGATCGGCGGCAGCCCCAACGCGCCCAGCATCGGGACCTGCTTACCTGTACGCGGGTCGATCACATAAAGCCGCCAGGTCGCCTGCCCCTGCGTCCCCCCGAGCCAGGCACGTTCACCGATATCGCCCTCACGCCCGCCCAGTAGGTTGTGGATTGCAGGCACCGCCTCCCAGGCTAGCGGACCGGACGTCGGGCGCCGCACCAGCACCGACGGGGTTGCCGTCTTGACGTTCTCCAGCTTGAAATCCTTCTTGTCGACATAGCTGCTGGTGGATGAGAAGCAAAGCAGGGCGAAGGTCACCAGCACAATGGTCGTGCCGGTCAGGAGCGTGCGTACCTTGCGCTTGCGCATGTTGGCAATCCCCAGGAAGATCGCGCTTCCCACGACACCGCCCCGGCTCATATTGGCACCGCTGCCTTCGGCCAACGAGCTCTGGAACTCGCGCACGGATGCCTTGAAACGCTTGAGGACCATGCTGATGACCACCACGCTCATCGAGAGGATGGTGAACGACATCACAATCACCAGCGGCTGGGCACTGATGCGGAAAGCCGGATGGAAACTCCACAACAGGACCGTCATCCCCGCGAATATAGACAGGGCACCGGCGATCTGGCGCTCGATACGCGCACTGGCAAACAGCAACCGCTCCATCGCCACGCAGAACGGCACCAGCATCAGCATCAGGAAAATCGCCCCGCGCGAAATATCAAGGCCCATGTCCTTGACCGCCTGATAAGCACGGATCTCATTGGCCAGAGCCTGCGAGGCGGCCCTCTTCAGCGTCGCGCCGTCATCCCGCGCAATCGCCGCGTCAGCCGCCTCCATGGCCTCACGGGTCGCCATGCGGATCGAGTCAATCTTCTCGCTCTTGATCCCGGCGGCACGGAAGTCCGTCAACCGCCATTCGTTGAGCGCGGCGATATCCCGCACCGATACCAGTTCCGGGATCGAGGCGAGCTGCTCGGTCACGGGCATGCCACGCTGGAAGGTCTCGCGCAGGGTCTTGCCCAGCTCGCGCCCGTCCGGCAAGGCATTCAGCAAGGCCATCCGGATCCGGGCTGCCCCCGCCTTGAGGATGAGCTGCCAGCGGATCCCCGGTTCCACCAGTCCCCACATCTGCCCGTCCTTGCCCACACTGAAACTGGCCTGTTTCGGGCGTCCGCCCCGCACGGCATCCAGCAGGGTGCCTTCGCGCAGCGGCTCAAGGAACCGGACATCGAAAAAGGACGGACCGTTGAGCTCGGCACACTCGAACGTCACCACGCGCGGCAGTTGCTCGCCGGGAGGCGTCGTCAGGCTGAATGTTGTTGCCAAACGCGTGCTGACAAGCGATTCGGTCGTCGTGAGTGCCTCGACAATCGCTCCGGTGCCGTCCAGCCTGTAGGCAACCATGTTCAATATCTTATGGTCCTTGTACACCTCTCCCGGGATCAACGGGACCCGGAAAGAGCCATCGTACTCGGTCCAGGTAAACTCGTGGCGGCGGATGCCATCCTGATCCGCGGCCACCCCGCCGAGGGTGACCAGGAATCCGGGGCGGGGCACGCGCGGGACGGTCTCACCGGCCGAGATACCGACCACCCGTCCCATGCCATGCCGCCACGGGGCGGAGATCTGGTTCAGCGGCTTGAAATCGGGACGGAAGTCATCCGTCTTGAACAGCCATTCCAGGAACCGTTGCGTCGCGGCAAACTGGGGTTCGATCCGCCCCCAGTCCAGGCGATCAAAATCATCCAGCGGGGAATCCATGCGCTGGCGATCCGCATCGTCCGTGACCCAGGTCACCCCCTGCAAACCAAAGCTCAAGGCGGCAGAGGTGACCAGGGCACGCCGCCCCAGCCATCCGGCACCACCTTCGCGCCCCCCGATGGCGTCGATGTTCACCACGCGCCGCATCGGCGAATCCTCGGGCCAGATATCGCCCCGCTTGACCGCGAAACGCATCGCCCGCGTGAGGTCACGACTGCTGGTGTCGATCCGGTTGTAGCCACAAAGCGAGCCAGGACCGACCTGGAAACCGCAATCGGAAAGGTCAAGCCCCACGACGAACGAGGCCGCCGGCAAGGTTGCCAGATCGCCCTCCAAACCGAAAAATGAAACGATGGCCTGCCGCAACTGATCCATCGGCTCAAAGAACACGCCCCGCTGCTCCTGCACGCCAAGCTGCCCCTCGATCCGTTCCGTCATGCGCGACCACAGCATCCTCGCCACCGGCAGGTCATTGGTCGCGACGCTCAGCTTTTCACTGTATACCGCCTCAAGGATCCGATTGCGCGAACGCAGCGGATCCGAAAAGACCGCCAGCAGGCTTCCGGCATGCGCCTTGCCTTCCTCGAACGCATCCCAAGCGCCGATGGTTTCAGAGTTGGCGGGCTCCTGCTGCTTCACAAACGCCTGTGCGGCGTGAATAGCCTCATAGGCGGTATCGGGCAATTCCTGGCGATGATGGGTCAGCAGCCATGCCGTGGCCTCCGCCAAAGTCGAGAGTATATCCTCCCTGACGGCGGGCGTGTTCTCCGTGGCGATAAGACGCTTCGAGGCCAGCCGCAGCTCGCCCTGCAGTTTTTTCAGGCGCAGCAATTCCGGTCCGACGGCATCCTTGTAGAGGCGACGGATATGCTTGGCGGCATAACGGTCATGCAGAGTGGCCAATCCTTCATCAACATCGTTGAAATGGTGCAATTCCTCAGCCGCCGCCAGATAGTCATCCAAGTGCTCGGTTTCGATATCGGCATGCTGCTTCCGTGTCCGGCAATCAGGCGTTACCGTGAGCATTGCCGCCATGTAGCGCATCCCCATCTGGTTGATGTGGTACGCATCCAGGAATCCGAACACGAGGTTACGGGACGGCTGGACGGCCTCATCCCGCAGGAGATTCAGGACCGTGGCCAGATCCAGCGCCGCATCAGCTCCAGGGGCGATTCCGGCAACCCGGCTCATCGAGTCATACGGTGCCACCACCGCATAGGGTGTCTCGGCTTTGGCGGCATCCGCCGGCTTGACTCCCGCGTAGATATTGCGCGCCATCGCGCGCTTCCATTCCCCGCGGCAGACAATCCGACCCTGCGATAACGCTCCCGCACGCAGCGCTTCCGCCAGCGGGCCCGCCGGCACATAGTAGCGCGGCTTGAAAAGCGATTGGCTGGCCGAGACGAACGGATCCCCGATCATATCGCTCTCCAGGAATATCACGGCTGCCGCCCCGAAATCGAACACACGGCGGTACGCGTGGTAGGCCGCCATCTCCATCACGGCAATGTTGCCTTTCAGCCCCTTGGCAGGCAGGCTCTCGAACGCAGCCTCTTCCACATAGACCAGCTTGCCTTGGATGCCGCCAAGCGGCGTCGTGTTCAACCGGGCAACATCCGGCCAGATGGGGAATATGGCATGCTTGCCCGCGAGAGTCTCCCCCTGGATTTCAATATAAGTTTCCCCATACACCGGCACGACCACCGGGAACTCATGCGTCCACACCTGCACACCCGGGATCTCGCGCACCCGAGCCAGCAGGTCGTCCTGCAGGCGCGCATGTGCCGGTGTCCCAACCTGGCGGGTCTCATAGCCGCTCAGCCACTGCGTGTCGGCCTTCACCCGGTCCACGAATTCATTCGTCCCAGCCGCCGACATCCGCCCGCAAGTTCCCGCCAGCACCAGTAGTGCGGCACCCCGTACCAATCTGTTCTTTAACCCGTATCGCATCTTACTCCACATTCAAAGGGTTTGAATTGAAATCCACGCCGCCAGCCGTCCGTCAGGGATACTGCATCAAGGTATAGCGGGGAACCTCCGCCGGATCCGCCCCCGTGACCAGGATGATAATCACGGGCACTAGCGTCCAGACGATTACCGTCAGCAGTTCCCCCATGATCAACCCCAGGAAGAGCGGCCTCGCCTTGCGGTACGCCCCGCCCCCGAATAGCCGCGTGATCGCCGTCTTGAGCAGCCAGCCCAGGAACACGCTGAACCAGAGCAGATGCCCGATCGAGACCCGGCAGAACAGGATGCCCACCGGATGGATCGGCCAGGCCGGGAACCGCGAGCACAACCAAAGCAGTCCGGTACCGATACCGAGTCCAGTGGCCTGCTGGCCGCGCTGCGCTGTGAAGAACGAATAATCATCCCGCGCGGCGCGTTCCCACCCGTTGATGGATGTTCCGCCAACTTTCGCCTGTGTGCTGACGTCGAAGTGCTGGTAATGCATATTGAGGTGGACAACACCGCAGACAATGAAACCGATGATCAGGATCACGACCCCGCCGAGAATCAGGCGCCGTTGGTGCGCCGGCGTCGCCTCACGGTCGATCCCCATGGCCAGCGTTGTCATCACCGCCGCGCTGACCGCCGTGGTACGGGTCAGCAGCGCACTGAACACCCCAGCGAAGAGCAGGACCGACGGCGACAGCCAGGCCAGCGGAAACAGGGCCGTCAAGCCACTCACACTCATCCGCCCGACCCACAAGGTCGGCATACCGGTTTCCGCGATGATGCGGGCCATCAGCAGGGCCACCATCGCGCAGCCCAGCATCGCCAGCACGCTCCACCAGATCGGGGCACCGGCCCAGTAGAGCCAGAAGACAATCCCCGCGCACCCGAGCACGAACATCCAGCCGGCCAGTGAGTTCCGACGGGCCTCCGCCTCGTTGCCTGCCCGGCCCAGCATCGCCCGGCCCACTTTTGCCCAGTGGGCGCGCCCGAGCCACAGCACCCAGCCGATAATCGCCAGCAGCGCCCCGAACGCCTGGTCCTCAACCTGACCTTCATGGAAGGCGGGAATATAGGCCTTGCCGAACGTGAGGTACCACGCGTAGCCGAAACTCCACCCCCATATGGAAATGGCATAGCGGTTCGGGATAAAATAGGCGACACCCACCACCGAGAAGAAAATGGCCTGGGAAACGAGAGGGTATGCCGCATGACGCATGAGGCCATCCGTGTAATAATCCTTCAGCGACCAGCTCAACGGGAAGGAGGGAAACGCTCCCGTGAACACGTTCAACCCCCGGAACGCATGGATCACGAACACGACGGTACAGCCGATCCAGAAGGCCCGGTTGTAGAAGATGGCCGGCAGCGCACGCTCGGAGTCATCATCCGAATCGCCGATAAACGCCTGATAGACATTCAACAGCGGGAACGGAAGGCGCTCGTTGTCCCGCCATTGCGGGTAGACCACCCCACCCAGACCGAGCATCATGATCCACATCGCCAGGATCAGCATCCCCCAGGAGGCCATCGGCAGGAGCCATGCTTTCCAAGGCACAGAGGCTCCCTCGTCAAGTCCCTCGATAAACTGGTCGGACAGCGGCGTCGGCTGCGTTACCACGTTGCCCTCGCTGTCCAGCGTTGGCAGCGCATCCGGGAAAAGGGCCTGCCGGAAATCCGAATTGGCGGCAATCCGCGCGGTCGTCAGGTTCTGGTTGAAGTCCCGGTTGATTTCAGCCACCATACGCGGGAACATGCGCATCAGTCCGTTGCTGGGAATGATGGCGGCAAACAGCAGCAAGCCTGAGATCAAGGCCAGTTGATGGCGGTCAAGCATCCAGCGCCGCCCGAGCAGGCGCAGCAACGGGTTAAGCCCCAGCACCAGCAGCAGAAGGAATGCCACGACGATCTCCGGCAGGTAGCTGTCGGAAATGTAGGTGTTCTTCAGCAGGAAGTTGTTATAGGGTACGGCAATCCAGACAATCACAGACCCAATCAAAGCGACCACCGCGGCCACCAGAATACGCCAAATAGAGAAAGATGCTTTCAAACGATAACCCCTTGTGTCATCAAAACCAATCAAAGGCATGCCGGACGGCAATGCCTACCCCCCTTCACCATCTGCTTACGATACGCCGACACCCCCAACCCGCTCCCGCTAGGCGGACACATGCGTTAACAGGATAACGCAACATCGCCACTCAGCAAACGGCGGAATTGCGACAGCCGTATTCGCTAATCACGGCACGATCGGCAGCAACTCCCAGAGCTGCAAACCGTTACCGTTCCATCTGCCAACGATCACCGGCACCCGACACAAGCATGACATTGCCCCAGGCGGTGAAGTCACCGGTCCGGACAATCGTCTTCACCGCATGACTGCGCGCTTTCAGTTCCGTATGCGCGATGACCTCGACCTCCACGCCGAAGAGTTGCGACACCTTCGCGAAGTAGGCCGGGTTGTGATCCCGTGTATCAGACGCCATGACGACTTTCTCGACCGAATGATACTTCTTAAGCTCAGCCAGCACATCCAACACCGATGGAACACCCTCGGAAAGCGCGATATCGATCAGTTCGACCTCGTCCGGGCAGGGGAACCCCGCATCAACGACCATCATCAGGTCCATGTGGCCCTGACGGTTCAGCGCCGAATCAATTGCCCCGTTCAACATTCCGATTTCCTTCATCGATTCCCTTTCTATTTCATTCCAGTGGTGAACATATAGCCTAACTCGGCTTGTCCGGGCAATCTTATTCGACACCCTATCCGACATATTTGACCTATTTACCACTTGCCGTAAGCGGCGTCAATTGATAGCGTTCACGAATGAAAATCAAGACGATCACTCCGTTCGCGTTGGTTCTGCTCTCCGGCTTTGCCTGCCTGGTATTCCAGTTGCTCTGGATGCGGCAATTGGGACTGCTGTTCGGCAATACGGCCTATGCCGCCGCCATGACCCTGGCGATCTTTTTTGCCGGGCTTGCACTCGGGAGCTGGTTCTGGGGCGGCAAGTCCGCCACCGTGCACAACCCCATGCTGGTCTTTGCGGGGCTTGAAGCCGGCATCGCGGTTACCGCCCTGCTCTACTTCGTGTTGATCGCTCTTTTCCAGGCCATCTATCCCGCTGTCTACCAGGCTATCGGATCCCCCCCTCTGCGTTTCGCCATGAAGTGCTCACTCGCCTTGTGCCTGATTCTTCCTCCCGCCTTCTTCATGGGCGGCACGGTGCCTATGATCGGACAGGCGCTGATCCGCAAGAGGAACGCATTCGGCCGTCGCGCGGCCGGGCTTTACGCCATCAACACCATCGGGGCAGCACTGGGGGCCTTTAGCGCCGGTTTTTTCCTGGTGAGACTCCTGGGCTTTACCCGGACCTGCATCATCGCGATCGCGATTACCGGGGTCACGGCGGCAGCGGCCTACCTGCTTGCACATGCGCGGGAGGACGACCCACAGTCCCAGCCTTCAGAATTCGATGAAGCCCCGCCGCCGCGCTCACCGCGTGCCGTTTTCCCCCTTTATGCAATCGGTTTCGTGTCGGGGTTCGGTTTTCTGGCCCTCGAAGTGCTGTGGACCCATCTTCTGGCCCAGATCCACACTAACTCGGTTTACAGTTTCTCTACGGTACTTGTGATTGTGCTGCTGGCCTTGGGCATGGGCTCAGCCGCGGCATCCAGGCTGACCGGATGGCGTGCGCATCCCATGCGGGTGCTGGCCACCCTGCTGCTGATTGGAGGCATTGCGGTAACGGCTTGCCCGTTTGTGTTCATGGCCGCGACAGGCGGGATCAGGATGCTATACACGGGCGGCAAACTGCTGCCTTTCCTCTTGGACTTGTTCGGCAGGGGAGCCTTGACCATCGGATTGCCCGCTTTCCTGCTGGGAATGGTTTTTCCTTTCCTATTGAAGGCCGCCGAGTCCCATGCCCTGCAGCCCGGCGTGACACTGGGCCGACTTGCCGCGATCAATACGGCGGGCTCGATCCTGGGCGCCCTGCTCTGCGGGTTCTTCTTTCTCGAGCAGTTCGGCATCTGGCGCACCATGCAGTTTCTCGCCGCACTTTACCTGGTCGCGGGGATGCTGCTGCCGATCGGGCTGTCCAGGGCGTCCATGGCCATCCGTTCCGCTGGCACGCTGGCCTTGGTACTGCTGTTCACGGTCATGAGCCCGGCCGACCTGCGGGTAACCGGACGCGATCCTGCCCGGCCACCGGAGCCGTTTCTCGACCTCTGGGAAACCAGCCACGGTACGGTCTCGGTGATACGTGACGAGCACAGCGGTTACGTAATCAAGTTGAACTCGAACTATTGGCTGGGGTCAACCGGCGCCGCCTGGCAACAGCACTTCCAGGGACGGATCCCGCTCCTCGCCTACCCGCAGACGCGCAGCGTATTCTTCCTTGGGATGGGTACCGGTATAAGCGTGGGCGGTTCCCTCGACCCGAGGTTCGAGCAGGTGGAACGCGTGGTCGCCTGTGAACTGGTACCGGAAGTCGTTACGGCCGCCCGGAAATATATGACTGGCGATTTCAAAATAAAGGGAGCCGCCCGTGTGGATTTCACCAGCGGGCTTTTCCAGGATCCACGCGTGGAAATCGTCGTGGAGGACGGGCGGCATTACCTGATGGCCAGCGGGGAAACTTTCGATATGATCAATGGCGACCTGTTCCTGCCCTATCAACAGGGAACCGGAAGCCTCTATAGCCGCGAACACTTCAAAAATGCGAAGGCCAGTCTCACCCCGGACGGTGTCTTCGTGCAGTGGCTGCCAATGTTCCAGCTCACCGAATTCGAATTCGGTGTAATCGCCAGGACCATGCTCGACGTGTTCGGGCAGGTCACGATGTGGCGCAACAACTTCAATCCGGGACAGGAGGCGGTGGCCCTGATCGGGCACATGCACAACAACCCGCTGCCACCGATCGCCACGGAATCCATTCCAGCGAGAATGGCCGAGCTTGCCGGGAAGAACCCGCTGCAGATGGACCGGCTGGATCTGAGTTTCGACGTGGAGACTGCGCTCGTCTTCTACTGCGGGAATCTAACCGCCGCCGCGGAGCTTTTCCGGCAGTACCCGCTCAACACGGATGACCGCCCGATCATCGAGTACGCCGCACCGCTTTCGATCCGCAAGAAAGTGGATGGCTTTCCGCCCACCCTCGTCGGCCCCCGCTTCGTGACGCTGGTCGACACACTGCTCCAGCACTGCCCGCCGGAATCCGACCCCATGCTTGCCAACCGATCAGCGGCCAACCGACGCCTCGTCACAGCCGGCGCGGAACTGCACCGGTTCTGGTTGGCAAAGGCCATGGGCCAGCCCAGGCAAACCACAACCGCCTGGCAAGAGTTTGTCGCGGCATGGACCAACGAGTAAGGGCTCTAGAGCAATATATCACTTAGATTGCCGTCGAAGCCAGCCTGCTTGAGAAGGTCGATATGATACGCGAAATCGCCGATCTCGGAAAGGTCATGCGCGTCGCTGGCAAAAGTGAATTTAATCCCGATATCCAGGCAGATCCTGATGAATGCAACCGGCGGCAGATTGGTATGGAAGTTGATCTCGGCGGCAACACCGTATTGTTTCAGCAGTTTAGCCGTCGGCAGGAACAAGGCTTCCGGCACCGGTGCGTGGCTGCGCCCGAATACACGGAAGGGGTGCGCCAGCGAAACAACACCCTGCTGCAGGGTCCTCTCGACCATGAAGAGGAAGTCGTCGTACATGACATGGGCTTGTGCGGGATCCGGCAGCACACGGGGCAGCCCATGCAGCGCCCCCACGATATGATCAAAACGGGCTCGATCGCTGTCGGCAATCAGCAGGTTGCCATGGTAATCGCAGTCCGCCTCTAGCCCGAAGCGGACGTCTTCCTGACCGAAAGCATCCTTCAAGGCTATGTATTCCGCCATGCGATTGTGTTCCGGCGAGGCGGATCCCATTCCCTCCTGCAGGCACATTTTGCTCCAGTATTCCTTTCGGCTGAAATAGAGTTGACCGGAATGCTCCGTGATGCAGATGCCGGCAAGACCAAAGTCCCGGGCCAGCCTGATGGTGGTGGCGACATCCATATCATCGCTGCAGTAGGCCATCTGCGTGTGCATGTGCGTATCCACTAGCTGCAGCATTCTCGGCATGGACAGGGAACGCCGCTGCGTCTCGATCCGGCCCTGGGAATCAAGCTCGATCATCATGTAGGCGAAAGGGGCCTCGCAGAATGCCGGGGCATTCACGAACAGGATCTTGTCATCGCGTATATCCTCGACACCCCGGTGGTGATGACCGCTTACCGACAGACCCACCCCGTTCGCTCTCATGGCGCGGATAACGTCAGGCGCATTCGTCAGGTTGTGCGGGGCGTGGGCCCGCTCGGGCGGGAAAAAACAGGTATGCTGCAGGGAAACGATAGGCCCAATGAAGCCGCTGCGGGCCGCTTTCAGTCGATCCATGCCCTGCTGGCTGCGCTTTGCGCAGAAGTGAGGTTGCTCCTCATCCAGAAATGGCAGGAAACGAACCCCGCCGACTTCCTCAATATCCTTCGGGCGGGCAAAGACTCGGTAGAATTCCTCCACATCGCCATCGTGATTACCGGGGATTACGATGCTGGGGGACTTGAGCTTGTCGAGCATCTCCTTGAGAAGCGTCAACCGCTCCGTGGCATCGGGTAGGTCTCCGTCGTTCAACAGATCGCCAAGCACCAGTGTCAGGTCCGGGTGCTCCAATTCATTCAGACGACGCACCGCCCGTTTCAGGAGAATGGGAACCATTTCGCAGCGGCGCGGCGATCCTTCCATCGCTTCGCCGTAGTGCAGGTCGTTGAGTATTGCGATCTTCATGGTTTATTACGTCATTAAGCCTTCCGCCCGCCCTCCGCATTCAGCCGTTCGCTACGCTGCTCCTGTTCGGTCATGAAGGCCGCCAGTGCCCCGGGTGACTGCCGGTGGCGGAAGGCTTCAAGTGCTGGATCGTCAACTGCTACCATCCACGCCTCCAGTTCTCCGCGCAACCGCGTCAGCTCGTCTAGGTACTGCGGATCATTGATCAGGTTCACAAGGGCATCGGGATCATTCTGGAAATCATAAAGTTCCTCGACCACGCGGTACTGGAACAGCCGCACACGATCGGCAATACCCGTATCCTGCACGGCGGCCGCCTGCATGGCGGCAAAGGTCCGTCCGGCCTGCGACTCATTATGAAGCACGCGTTTTCCGTCAGACCACGGGTTGAAGATATAACCGAAACGCTTGTCCTGCACGCAGCGCATGGGGTAGCGGTCGCGCCCCCAGGTCTCGTGGTACTGCGTGAACACGCGATCACGGCCAGCATCGCGACCGCCCCTCAGCAGTGGCAGGAACGAGTGCCCGTTCATACCCGCCGGCAGCGCGGTACCGGCCACCTCCAGCAACGTGGGCATGCAATCGATACCGCTTATGAAGTGCTCGCGATCAACCGTGCCCGGCGCGATATGCCCCGGCCAGCAGGCAATCCAGGGCGTGCGGGTGCTGTGCAGGTAGCAGTTGGACTTCGAGAAGGGGAAGGCCATGCCGTTGTCTGACAAAAACAGGATCAGCGTGTTCTCGTACACCCCGGCCTCCTTTAACGCATCGATAATCCGCCCCACGACATCGTCGCAGCGCCGCACGCTGCTGGCGTACTCGGCCATTTCCTGCCGCACCTCCGGCAGGTCGGCAAGGAATCCTGGCACCTGCACCTCCTCCGCGTTGTAGACGCGCGAAGGTGGCGGGAACGTGATGCCGTCGCGACCATATAAGTTAGCATCATTGCCGTGGAACGGCCGATGCGGATCATGGGCGTTGGCCATCAGGAAGAAGGGCTGACCTTTATCGTGTGCCATATCCAGGAACTGCCGTGTGAAACGGTGATACAATTCCTTGTCACGCCCCCAGGCTAGCTCCGGCATATCCTCGTGAAAGTCCCACTGGAACGCCTGCTTCGGGGTCGAATGCCCGATCTTGCCCAGAATACCGCTGAGATAGCCCGCCTTGCGCAGCTCTTCGGGCAAGAGTGGCACGGGCTTGCCATCAATGTGGAAAAATCCCTCCTGTCCACTGCAATGCGGATAACGCCCCGTCATCATCGCCCCGCGGCTGGGCTGGCACACCGCTACCGTGACGTGGGCATATTCGAACCGCACGCCGTCATTCGCCAGCGCGTCGATATTCGGCGTGCATTCCGGCGTACGGCAACCGTAGACCCCGACCGAGTCCCAGTTCAGATCATCCGCGGTTATCAACAAAATATTCGTTCTTTTTATCACATTTCACCTTCGGCCAGCCAGTGGAGCTGCGGCCAGTACCGGCCACCGGTGTTCGGCTGCGGTGTGCCCGGCGTACTGCGGCCATTCCTGACATAGCGCGTCAACAAGGACTTGAGTTCCTCGGCGACTTCAGGATGCTGATCCTGCACGTTGTGCGTTTCGGCAATATCCGTCGAGAGATCGTAAAGCTGGATCGCAGGCAACCCTTCGGATTCCTCCGGATGGCCAGGGCGCGGCACGCTCCACCCGCCGGAATCCGGACACATTTCCAGCTTCCATCTGCCCTTGCGGATCGAGAAGGAACCGTTGATGGAATGATGCACCGTCGCCTCGCGTACCGGAGCCGTAGCCGTGCCATCCCAGACGGGAAGGCTGCTGACACTGTCTTCGGCTGCCGTATCAGGCAACGCGAATCCCGAAACGGCCGCCATCGTCGCCGTCAAGTCGCTGAGGCAAATGGTCTGGTCCGAAACGCTGCCCGCGGCAATCCGCTTCGGCCAGCGGACAATGAAGGGGACACGGTGACCGCCCTCGAAGATGTCTGATTTCATCCCCCGGAACCGGTAGCTGGGATGGTGGTTGCAAGCCGCCAATTCGTCGAAATCCGCCATTGGGGAACAGCCATTGTCCGCCGTGAAGATCACGATCGTGTTCTCGCTCAACCCGTTTTTCTCCAGCGCCTGCATCACCCGTCCGACGGTATTATCGACCTGTAGACAGAAGTCGCCGTAGGCATTCGTGCCGGATTTGCCACGGAATTCCTCGGTCGGCAGGATCGGCGTGTGCGGCGCAGGCAGCGGGAAGTAAATGAAGAAAGGCTTGCCGCCTTGCGCGTAATCGCCAACCAGGGACTCCACCTTGGCCGTAAGCGCAGGCAACACCGCTGCCGGTTCGAAGTCGTCGCCGATCACACCGCTGCGCATGAATTGCTTGTCCTTCATGCCACTGAAGCGGCGGGTCGTTGCTGCGGTCACCTTGTCATTCTCGATATACACGTAGGGCGGCATATCCAACGAGGCGCTGATGCCGTAGAAGTAGTCGAAACCATGGTTGACCGGTCCATTGGTAACTGGGGCGGTAAAGTCAACTTGAGACTCGTCCTGGTAGGTCGAGGCGATACCGCCATCCTTCAGGCGCCACTCCAGCCCCAGGTGCCACTTGCCGATGCAGGCCGTGCGGTACCCCTGCTCGCGCAGCATCGAGGCCACGGTCAACCGGCCATCCTCCAGGATCGGCCGCGAGTAACCGCCGGTAACGCCTTGTTTGAGTACGGAACGCCAGTTGTAACGGCCGGTCAACACGCTGTACCGCGACGGGGTGCAGACCGCCGAACTGGAATGCGCATCGGTGCAGCGCATGCCTCCGGCGGCCAGTTTGTCGAGGTTCCCCGTCTTGAAAGCCGCCGCTTCGTTCAGGCACGAGACATCGCCAACCCCCATGTCATCGGCAAATATGTAGACAAGATTCGGTAGCGACTGCATCATGTTCAGGACCTCCATATTCCGATATTTCCTTCCAACGGGAGGGACAGCGGCTCGCTGTCCACCCGCCCGTCTATCCCCGCACCTGTTCTCAAAAGGCATCACCACTCACCGTCTCATGCGCTCCGGACGCCGAGGCCGGCGTCCCTCCCGCTGCTCGCCAAACAAACCGCCTTCAGGTGGACCGCGCATGAGCCGCACCGCATCCGCTAAGCACCGGCGGTTACCGGCGTCAAGGCCAACGCCTCGTTCGCGGCGACGCCCAGCGTGATCTTGCCATCCGTGACGGCGATCTCGCCCACGGGCTGGTTCCCTGCATCAGTGATCCGGGCCACGGCCACGCGGCGCACGTCCGCCCACATGGATGGCAGGGTCCAGGTTTTATGCGCATACCCTTCCTGGCTGTAGGCGATGATCGTCCTTGAAGGGCACCAAAGCGCAGGCATGCAGATGTCGGTACCATCCAGCATCGTTTTCGGATCCTCGTTCCCGGCAGGATTGTTCTTGTAGAACCAAGGCAAGAATATAAGACAGAATTCCTCCGTGAATTTCGGATGAATCCCGTTGTCAAAGTCGAAACCAGGGTGACGGGCGTCCTTCATCGGATTGCTACAGTAGAGCGAGTCCGGCAGGTCCTCGACAGCGGAGCCGCCATGCCACGCCCACGCCTGCAGGCCGACCATGCGGTCGCCGCGGAATCCGTCCACCCACTCGGAGGTGATATCAATCCCCCGGTCACGCCAGTAGCGGTAGATCTTGCGCTGGGTCGCCAATTCCTCATCCTTGGAATACCCGAGATACGGACTGATCAGAGCCTGCCTCTCCAGGGGACGTGCGCCAAGGAAGGCATCAATATGAATCGTGCCGCCCTCTCGCAGCTCTGGGATCATCTTGATGATTCCATCAATCCGCTTTTGCGCCATTCCTGTCTTCCACTCCTGGGTATAGCTCATCTGGTACGACGCCATACCACCCCATTCCTTGCCCTTGATAATCTGCCCATCCTTGTCCTTGGCAATGATATCCTTCTCCACGTACTCATTCCAAAGCGGACTGTCCGGGTAGGCGTCCATCATATTCAGGTGAAGGCTCACAACCGCGTTATACTGACGGGACTCACGGATCAGCCAGCGCAAACTGTCGAGCGCCGTTTCATCACAATCGCGCTTGAGATGACGATTCACTTCGCTCCAGTCCGGGTACTTCGAGTCATGGCCCTCGTGATGCCATCCGACGATGTAGTTGATCTGGGGGACTCCGCAGGTCAGATGGTACATCTTCCGCATCATCTCAAGCGTGTCCTCAAAGCGCTGGTATAGCTTATCAAGCTTCCCGTCGCCGCCACGTGTGCAGACCATGGTCAGATACACCAGGCTCTGATGATAAGGAAGCAGCCACGGCCGCTCCGGCTTCATGGTCTTGGTATAGTCGTAGTAGGCACCCGAAATATCGTCTGGCATGAGTCGTCTCCTGTTATTGAATTGCCCCGATAGAGGCTCTTGCAAAACCCCTCGCTGTGCCCGATTGAAGCCGGGCACAGCGAGGGGATTTGCAAAGTATAATGTTTCAGCTCCGAACCAACGAAACGTCTGGCATATCCTCTGCGCCCTTGTTTCCTGCGCATTGCCATACCACGACTAAAACAACGGGGGGAAAATAGCATGGCGGCTACTGATTTGCCTACCATTTGTTTTTTTAGCTTGGTTATTGCCCGTGCAGGAGTCTGAATTCAATTGTCCGGGGTACCGTCCTTATCCTTGTCCCGGCTGTTCAGCCAGATCAGCGCCTCGAGTTCACCAACTTCCAGAACCTTTTCAAAAAAGGTCTGCTTCTCCGCCGGAGGGAGCAGGAGTGCAGCATCACTCATGAGCGGGAAGGAGCGTACAAGAGCATAACGTTCCTCAATTTCCTTGGTTCGTTGGGCGGCCGTTGTCCCTCCGGCTACAAGCTCAGTTTCCGGGGGCAGCAACGACAAGAACCCCTTCTCAACGCTCATGCTCCCAAGTTCCTCAACAAGATACTGGCTCATCTGACTCTGCATGCTTTGGGCAAGGTGCGAGCCGGCGATGGCCCACGTCCTGGCGGTTTCCTCGTTGTCGCTTTCGACTGCTATGTCGCCGACCATACTCGCGAGGTGCCGCGTGGTCCCCAGCAGGCGCTGTTCTACATTGAAGCATGCCTGTGCAAGAGCGTCATCCGGCGGAACACCCGAAGCCTCGAGAAACTCCTTCGCGTCGCTGATCATCTCGCTGACGTAG
>JAIFLS010000230.1 GCA_020048935.1 bacterium
GGCGGATTGGGGGATGTCCATCTGCTGGAGAGTCGTGCCGCAGGCACCGTCGAAAATCAATAGCGGCTGTTCAGAAAATAATGCCATGGTCACTCCTATTCAATCAGGTTGATACGGGCAGCATAGCGCAACCGGCACGGCTGTGCCAGTCGTTTTTCACGAAATGTGAATACGACAGTAGGCGTCAGAACCTACACCACCACCATGTAGTGGTCCAGGTAGTCACGAAAGAGCCCTATTCCTGAGGCCTCCTGGAATTCAATTGACCTTGATGCCGCGCAAGGATTACGATTGGTCGCACGGAAGAAGCCATCACTCACTAGCAATGAAGTTCATGCATGAAAAGCAAACATACAGATCCCGCATCGCCTGCGTTCCGTCTGCCACACCGGATACTGCTGCTGGCGGTATCCCTGATCGTTGCCGTCACGGCATCGCGTGCCGAAACCCCGTTCTATTTCGTCCAGATCACGGACACTCATTTCGATGGTCGAATCCATCAATGCGCTGCCGGTTCCCGTAACCTGTGTCATCCATACCGGTGACATTTTCGCTGACAGCATTGATAATCCCGATGTACTGGCGGTGGCTACCGGTACGCTGTCGCGACTCAAGGCCCCGCTTCACTTCACCCCCGGCAACCATGATATCCTGCACAAGCGGACCGGGGCCACACTGGCAGTCTACACCAACGCCATCGGCCCTCTGGCGGAGCGGGCTGACTATCACGACGTGACCTTCCTGATGGTCTATACCGAGCCGCTGCATACCGCGGTATCAATCGACGGATACGACGCGATCACCTGGCTCGAACATGCATTGGCCGAAACGGGGCCCCGCCCGGTCATCATCTGTCACCACACCCCACCGGTGGAGAGTTTCCACAGGAACCAGATGCACCCCGGCTGGCCGGATACCATCCGGGAGCGCTGGACCCGGATGATCAACAACACAGGGGTCATCGCCGTGCTGGCTGGCCATTTTCATCGAGATGAGCAACACTGGCTGGGCCGAGTTCCGCTTTATGTGAGCGCACCGATGGCCACGTTCTGGGAGCGTCAGCCCTCGTTCCGGCTGTATGAATACCGTGACAGGCGCCTGACTTACCGAACCGTGTATCTTGAGCGCAAGAAGGATTGACGTTTGCCATCGCCGGATGAGATTCGGCAGTCCTTCAAACCCAAAGTCATAAGAAAAGCACCGCATTTTCAGGCCGGAAACATGCCGGATGACTTTCTTGGCCATACGGGGCTCGCGTCAGAACAAGCCCGTTACTTTACCGGTATTGACGTCCACGTCAATACCGCGGTAGGCGGGGTTCGAGGCGGTGCCGGGCATCAGTGTGATCTTTCCGGCGACGGGGACGATGAAGCCGGCCCCCTTGTAGACGAGGATGTCTTCCACGGGGAGGGTCCAGCCGGTGGGGCGGCCCTTGACTTCAGGATCGTGCGAGAGGCTCAGTTGCGTCTTGACCATGCAGGTGCCGAGTGCGGTCATGGCTGGGTCGGCCTCGAGCGCTTCAGCCTTTGCCAGGGCCTTGTCCGAGTAGCTGACGCCGTCCGCACCGTAGATCTCGCGGGCGATGAGGTCAATGCGCGCGCGCAGCGGCATGTCCAGCTCGTACAGGAACTTGAACGGCTTCTTCGGCTCGTTGGCGGCCATGATGACGCATTCGGCCAGTTCCCTGGCTCCTTCGCCGCCCTTGAGCCAATGCTCGGAGACGGCGCAGTATGCGCCAGCACCTTCGGCGATCCGGCGGATGCAGGCGACCTCCGCCGGCGTGTCCGTGTGGAAACTGTTGATGCAGACGACCGGCTTGACGCCGCTCTTGAGCACCGTCGCGATATGAGACAGCAGGTTCCCGCAGCCTTTCTCGACCAGCGCCACGTTCTCCTGCGTGTAGGCCGTATCCAGCGCGGCGCCGGGTTTCACGGCGGGACCGCCACCGTGCATCTTGAGCGCGCGGACGGTGGCGACGATCACCACGGCGTCGGGCTTCAGCCCCGAGTAGCGGCATTTGAGATTCCAGAACTTCTCGAAGCCGATATCCGCGCCGAAACCGCTTTCGGTGACGTGATATTCGGCCAGTTTCGTGCCGACCAGGTCGGCGATGATCGAGTTCTGCCCGATGGCGATGTTGGCGAACGGGCCGGCATGCACCAGGACCGGCTGGCCCTCGACGGTCTGCAGCAGGGTCGGGTTGAGGGCATCGACCATCCAGGCGGTCATCGCGCCATCGACCTCGAGGTCGGCGGTGGTCACGTCCTTCCCGGCGCGGCTCTTCGCCACGACAATCCGGCCGATCCGCTCGCGCATGTCCTTCAGGCTGGTGGTGATGGCCAGGATCGCCATCAGCTCGCTGGCGACGGCGATCGCGAAGCCGGATTCCATCTCGAACCCGTCCATCTTGCTACCCTTGCCGATGGTGATGTTGCGCAGGGACTGCGCGCAGAAGTCGATCACCCACTTGAACGAAACCTGATCCGGATCGATGTCGAGCCGCTTGAGGCCGCTTTTGGCCAGGCGCGCATCGTCGTAGTTGGCCTCGTGCTGCATGCGCGAGGTCAGGGCGACCATCCCCAGGTTATGGGCGTTGATAATGGCGTTGATATCGCCGGTCAGCCCCAGCGAGAAGGGGGCGAGCGGGATACACTGGGCGAGCCCGCCGCCGGCGGCGCTGCCCTTGACGTTGAACGTGGGGCCGCCGCTGGGCTGGCGGATGGCGCCGATGGCGCGCTTGCCCAGCGTACCCAGTCCTTCGACCAGCCCCATGGTGGTCGTGGTCTTGCCTTCGCCCAGCGGGGTCGGCGTGATCGCCGTCACGTCGATGTACTTGCCGGCGGGCTTGTCCTTCAGGCGCTCCAGCACCTTCAGGTAGTCGATCTTGGCGAGCTGGCGTCCCATGGGGATCACCTCATCTGGCAGCAGTCCGGCCTCCGCGGCCACCTGCTGCACGGGTTTCATCGTGGCTTCCGCTGCTTCGGCGATCTGCCAGTCTTTCATTTTGGTCGGGTCGAGTTTCATAATCGGTTACACTCCACTGTCAACATTCCATTTGCCTATTCATTTCAACGCCCAACATCCAACATCCAACGCCCAACATCCAAGGAAGGCTCCCGAACTTGGGCGTTGGATGTTGGGCGTTGGTTGTTGGATGTTTAAAACTCACTTCAAGTTACAACCTCGTTTTTGCCCACCCCGGTGGGCGGCGGGGTTATCGCCAGACTTCCTTGAGCAGGGGATACTGGCTCTTGAAGCCGAGCAGGGCGAGATAGAGACCGTAGTCCGGGTAATAGGACTGCAGTTTGCCGAGGTTGTCGATCGGGTCGTAAGGGGTGTCCTCCGGGATTTCGTAGCCGACGCATTCAGAGAGCAGGTGCAGCTTCTTCGACATCCACGCGTCGACGATCACAGGCACGCCGTATTGCTTGAGACCGGCCACCAGCGGGTCCTCGCCGATCACCGGCTGGGTGATGATGTATTCCGCACCCGCGTCGAGCTTGCGCTTCAGCCGTTCGACCTCGTGCTCTTCCGGCTCGTAGGGGTTGAACGCCACGCCGCAACTGAACGTTTTGGGGTAGGCTTTGTTGATATACTGGAGCAACTCGACCGAGGTGACCGTGTTGCCGTCCATCCCCAGCGCCTCCGGGGTCAGCTTGGACAGCCGCTCGCTGCCGTCGCCCGAAAGAGTCAGCAGGTACTTGGCGCCCATGTCGGCCGCCGTGGTCAGGATCTGGTCGAGGTTCTCCTTGGTGTGGAAGGTGTTCAGATGGATGACAAGCTGCTCCGGCTCGACCGGCAGGCCGAGCTCGGGAATCACCTCGGTGGCCTGGAAGCTCAAGTGCCCCATGGGATTATCCGTGATGCAGGCGATGTAGCCCGCATCGATGACCTTGGTGTATTTCTCGGCGAATGCCTCGAGATCGGCATCCAGCTTCTCGCTGTTCTGCTTCGGGGTCAGGATCTCGATGTGGAAGATCTTGTTGTCGATGTGATGCTGCATGCTGTTTTCTCCTTCATTGTCATTTCGGTGGACGATAACGGCGACGCGAACGGTGAACGATTCGAATCCCTACGCGTTGTCCGCTCTCGTCGCCGTTCTCGTTCACCGGTTTACCCGATAAGTACCCGCTCGTTTCGCCCGGCGCAGTGGGCGGACACCCAGCTTGTAATTTCTACCTTATCACTCTCAAACCGCAAAATGATTGAATAAATCTGCAATCGTGTGGTATATATCAGCAATTATGCCAGCAGACATCGCGCGCAAAAAGCTGTTGAATCTTATACAGACCTTTGGCCGGGTTTCCGGCCAGGGGGCGGTATATCATCCACAGGAGGGGCAGGGGATGCTGATGAACATCCAGACCTGCGCCTTTTGCGCCTACAGCCTGAAGCAGCCGGTGACGGGGGATTACTGCCGCTATGCCTGCCATGGGGCCGCGATGCAGACGCTTTCCTCCGGCGAGCCGCACTACCAGCGCTGCTGGGCGGGACTGCTGACCGTGAACGTGGCGGCGGCCCCGCGGGGTGTCTACCGCGGCGGGGTGGAAAGCGGCGGGTTCTATGCCGAGGGCGAGGCGGACGAAATCCGCGAGATCATCGCCGCGCGTCTCAAGGCGGTGCCGCATGTCAATCCGGCCCCCTTCATGGCGCGGATCGGATCCCTGCGCGAGCTGTCGGCCAGCGCGTTGCGCGGCCTGGGGCTGCTGCTGCTGGAAAACTCGTTCTCCGAAGGCATCAACTCCAGTAGGACCGTGCAGAAACAGCACGAGCGCTACGAGCGGCAGCGGCAGATCGCCGAGGCTTACGCGACGCTGCAGGGCCGCGAGATGTCGCCGCCGGATGTGTTGGGTGACACCTACCAGCTTGTTTCCCACCTGCACCGCGGGGACCGCGATGGGGCGATGCAGTTCATTTCCGGCTACCTGGCCAAGCTTTTGCTGGTCAGCCGCTGGAACCTGACGCGTCTGCGGGCACATGTGCGGGTGCTGATGGCCGTGATCACCAGCCAGGACATCCTCGAGGGGATGGACTGGACGGCGGCGACCAGTCGCGAACTGCTGGCGATGGCGCGGATCGAGAAGGCGGACAACGTCGAGGTGATCTGTTCCGAGGTGGCGGAACTGGTACTGGCGCATTTCGGTCGGCTGGATGCGGACGCGCAGAGGGGCGTGCGCCTTTCCGACCGGGTGCTGGCCTGGCTGCAGGGGCATTTCCATGAGCCGGCGACCTTGCGCGAGGCGGCACGGGCGGTGGGGGCGAGTGTCTCGGCCATCGCGCACCGCCTGCCGGCGGAGACCGGCAAGCCATACGGCCGGCTGCGGCTGGAATTGCGGATTGCCCAGGCCAAGCGCCTGCTGGCGGAGACGGATATGGGTATCAGCGAGATCGCCGAGACCTGCGGCTTTTCCGACCAGAGTCATTTCACCCGCTGCTTCCGGGCGGAAGTCAACCTCACCCCCGGCCGCTTCCGCGCCCTGCTCGACCCCGGCACCGCCGTGCTGGAGGCAAGCCCGCCGCCAGGGAACCGGGCGAAAAATGTGTAACTGGGGAATAACCGAATCGAACAACCAACATCCAACGCCCAACAACCAACGCCCAAGTTGGGGCGTATTTCCTTGGATTGTTGGGCGTTGGATGTTGGTTGTTGGGCGTTGAAATGAATTGAAGTTCTAAACAAGCCGACCAACCGTTCCTCCGCGCGGCGATGCTATTCGACCTCGGCGATGAAGCCCTTGAGGTAGCCGGCCTCGGGAAAGGCCAGCGGGACGGGATGGTCCGGCGGCTGGCCGAGCGTCTCAAGCACGCGCACGGTGCGACCCGCGTCGGCGGCGGCGAAGGCGATGGCGCGCAGCAGGTCGTCGGCGCTGACGAGGCCGGAGCAGGAGAAGGAGGCCAGGATGCCGCCCGGGCGGAGCAGCTTGATGCCGAGCAGGTTGATGTCCTTATAGGCCCGCATGCCCTTCGGGCGCTGGGCCTCGCTGCCGACCAGCCGGGGCGGGTCCAGCACGATGAGGTCGAACGACTGCGCGCGGTCGCGCAGACCGCGCAGCGCAGTCGGGGCGTCGGCGCATTCAAACCGCGCGGGTGTCTCCAGGCCGTTGAGCGCGAAATTCGACTGGGCGCGTTCCAGTGCCGCGGCGGAGCGGTCGATGGCCAGGATCGATTTGGCCCCGGCGGCGGCGGCCTCGGCTTCGAATGCGCCGGTGTAGCAGTAGACGCCGAGCACATCGGCCCCGCGGGCATAGGCCGCGACGCGGGCTCGGTTGTCGCGCTGGTCAACGAAGAACCCTGTTTTCTGGCCACCGCCGCAGTCCACGTCGAACTGTAGTCCGTTCTCGCGGATGCGCGCCTGCGCGGCGGGCGCGGTCCCGAGCGCGGCGAGCGCCCCGGCGTCGAGGGCCTCGCGTCCGGCGGTGTCGCTGTCGGCCTGCACTACCACCTCGCGCGCGCCGGTCAGCGAACGCAGGGTGTCGATGACTGCCGGCAGCCCGCGCTGCATGGCGGCGCAGCCGACGCGCAGGGACAGCACGTCGTTGTAGAGATCGGCGACCATGCCGGGCAGGCCGTCGGCCTCGGCGTGTACCAGGCGCCAGGCGTCGGTGCGCGCCCGTGCGCCGGGTTCGCGCTCCCAGATCCGCTGGCGGCGCTGCCAGGCGCGACGGGCGCGGTCGGCGAACAGGGCGTCGTCGATCAGTTCATCCGGGTTGCGGGTGAGCAGGCGCACCGCCAGCGCGCCGGAGCCGGTCAGCAGGCCGCGGCCGAGCCAGGTACCGCCCGCGTCGAAGACCTCGGCCGGTGCACCCTCGGGGCCGCAGGCCGGGCGCGTGCGCAGCGCACCCTCGAAGATCCAGGGATGTCCATGCAGCACGGGTTTCTCGCGGCCGGCCTTCAGGGTAATGCGTATAGCGTCGGGTTGTTGTAGATTCATGACGACACTCTAGCGCATTGCCACGGCAGCGCAAACACCTTTCTTCTCAACCCCGCGCTCAGAGCCTCGTAGGCAACGGGACCGGTTTATTCCAGCATCCAGGTGCCTTCAGGGTTGCGGCTCAGGGTCAGGCTCGCCGGGAAGACGTAGGCGGGATCGCCCCGGTCCAGCACGCTTTGCACCAGCGTCCGCAGGCTCAGCTTCGGACGGGCCGTGAGTGTTTTCCCGCCCACCTCGACCGTCACCTCCTGCCCCGGATCGAATAGGGCCGGATGAAGGTAGAACCGGACGAAGTTGCCGATCTCATGGACCTTGATCAGCCGTTGTTGCGGAACCTGTTCAACCACGATCCG
>JAIFLS010000090.1 GCA_020048935.1 bacterium
GGCAATGCCGCCAAGGTGGTGGCCTCGCTGGCAGGGCAGGCGGTGATATTCATCCCGGATGAGTATCTGGCCAGGAACGTGGCACGGGAGACGGGCAAGACGGTATTGTTCCCGGAACAGGCGTCGTCGGGCTGTTCGCTTTCTGGCAGCAACTTCATTGCCTGGCACGGGCGCTGCGAGGTTCACGAGCTGTTCGGTGTCCAGGATGTCACCGATGTGCGCCGGCAGTTCCCGGATGTTGTGATCCTGGCCCATCCGGAATGTTCGCCTGAGGTCGTCGAGGCGTCCGATTTCTCGGGAAGCACGTCGGCCATGATCCGTTATGTGAAGGAGAATCCGGCACCGCGGTATCTATTGCTGACGGAATGCGCGATGGCGGACAACATCATGGCGGAGAATCCCGGGCGCGAGATGCTGCGGCTTTGCAGTCATCGCTGCCCGCACATGGCGTTGATCACGCTGGAGGATACCCTCGAGGCGTTGACTAAGATGCAGTACGAGATCCAGGTGCCGGAGGACATCCGCGTCCGGGCCAAGGGCGCGATCGACCGGATGCTGGCGATCGGCTGATGGGATCAGGGGCTAGACGTCAGGGGCTAGGGTGCGGCCCGGACGATGCAAGTTGAACCTTTGGGAATTGAACAACCAACATCCAACGCCCAACATCCAACGCCCAAGTTCGGGAGTCTTTCCTTGGACGTTGGATGTTGGTTGTTGGGCGTTGAAATGAATTGACACAAGGAGTCGGAATGGAGACGCGCAAATCGACGGCAAGGGTCTGGCTCGAGATTGATCTGGGAGTGCTGCAGGATAATTTCCGCCGGATCGCGCGGGCGGTTGCCCCGTGCCAGGTGATCGGTGTCCTGAAAGCAAATGCCTACGGTCTGGGTGCGCAGCCGATTGCGCGGGCGCTGCAGCAGGCTGGCTGCCGGCGCTTTAGCGTTGCCGAGTTGAACGAGGGGCTATCGCTGTCCGGTATTGGTGCAGACGTGCAGCTTCTGGGGGCCGTGCTGCCGGATGAGGTCGAGCCTTCGGTGGAGGCGGGTATCTTGCTGCCGGTGGGGGATCTGGACACCGCACACAGGATCAGTGAGGCGGCGGCCTGCCTCGGGCGGCAGGCACGTGTGCATTTCGTCGTGGATACCGGCATGGGGAGGCTGGGTGTGCCGGTGGCGCAGGCGGCAGCCTTGATTCGCGAGGCGGTGCGTCTGCCGTCCGTTGACTGGGAGGGTATTTACTCGCATTTCCCTGTGGCGTATCACAGCGGCAGCGAATACACATGCGGGCAAATGGACGCCTTCGAGGCTCTGCTGGCGACGCTGGAAGCCGATGGCATCCGTTTTGCGTGGCGGCATATAGCCAACAGTGACGCGGTCAATAATTTCCCGCGTGCGTTCCGTCCGCCTTACAATGCGGTTCGGACCGGGATCAATCTGCACGGATCGTTCGATACCGAGGGGCGCCGGTCGTTGTCGCTGGTGCCGGTGCTGTCGCTGAAGACCCGGCTGGCGGCGGTACGGCGTTTGAAGGCCGGATCGAGTATCGGCTACGGGTGTACCTACCGGTTGCCGCGGGAGATGCTGGTCGGCACGGTTTCAGCCGGATACGCCGATGGCTTGCCTCTGGCATTGTCGAATCGCGGAACTCTACTGGTTGGCGGGGTGCCGTGTCCGGTGCTGGGGCGGGTCTCGATGGATTACACGACCCTGTCGCTAGAAACCGTCCCTGACGCCAGATGCGGGGACGAGGTTGTCTGTCTTGGCGGGCAGGGGCCTGCAGCGGTGTCCGTCGAGGACTGGGCTCAGCTCAAGGGCACTCACTCCTACGACATCATCTGCTCGTTCGGCAGCCGGGTTGAACACCGCTTTATCGCGCCGCGTTGATCAACCGCTGACGATCTCGCCCATCTTGAAGATCGGTAGGAACATGCACATCACGATACCTCCGATTATCACGCCGAGGAAGACCATCAGCAGCGGTTCAAGCAGCGACGTCAGGCCGGAAAGCATGGTTTCCACCTCGTCGTCGTAGAAATCGGCGATGCTATCCATCATCTCATCGATCTTCCCTGTCTTTTCGCCCGCCTGCAGCATGCGTACCAGCAGGAGGGGGAAAACAGTCTGCTTGATCATCGCGCTGGAAAGCGGCTCTCCGTTCTCGACGGCCTTGGCGGCGTTGGTGATAATGCTTCCGGCCACGACACTGCCCGTCGCCCCCGATACGATTTCTAGCGACTGGAGAATGGGCACGCCGCTACGGATAAGCTGACCGAACGTCCGCGCAAAACGGGCAGAGGCGACTTTCTTGCGCAGTTCGCCGAAGACGGGGGCTTTCAACAGGATCTCATCAAACGCAAAAGCCCCGGCGGGGGTTGCTTTCCAGCGCTTGAAGAAGAAAACCAGCATGGCGATCACCGCGATCATGTAGAACCCGTATTTCTTCAGGAAACTGCTGAAATTCAGAAGGGCCTGGGTCGGGGCTGGAAGCTTGGCTCCGAAATCTGCGAACATCTCGCCAAAGACCGGGACAATGAAGACGATCATGGCTATGGCGATGGTAATGGCGATACAAAGGATGATAACCGGATACATCATGGCCGACTTGACCTTGCGGCGCAGTTTGGCAGAGGCTTCCAGGAAGCCCGCGAGCCGTCCTATGGTTTCCGCGAGCTGCCCGCCCATTTCGCCGCCCTGAACCATGTTGGCGTAAAGATCGTCGAAGACGCTCGGAAATTGGCGCAGGGCGTCGGAGAAGGCGGCTCCGTTCTCGATGCTGGCCTTGAGGCGGGCGATCACGCTCTTGAAGTTAGGGTTGTCGGTCTGGTCATGCAGGGCGTCGAGCGTGGCGACGATCGGCATGCCGGCGGACAGCATGGCTGCAAGCTGGCGCGAGAAACCGGGCAGCAGTTCGTTGACGATCTTCTTTGCGCCCGGAACCGCCTTGTGTTTGGCGGGGGGCTTTTTAGAGGCGGCGGCGATCGGGGCGGTCGTACTCTTCTTGCTATCGAGAACAGGGCTCATACGTTTTTTCTCCTAATCGCCGCCGGTGACAGCCAACGCGGCCTCAAGGCTGGTTATGCCATCGCGCACGCGAGACAGTCCGGCTTGTTTCAGGCTGACCATGCCCTTCTGGATGGCCAGTTCTCGCAACTGTCCGGTATTCATGCCAGAGAGCACCCCCCGGCGGATAGCGTCGTCGACCAGCAGCACCTCCATGATGGCACCGCGCCCCTTGTAGCCGTTCGTGCAACGCGGACAGTTGCCCGGGCCGTAGATCGTCGCCCCTTCGAAAAGCGATGGATCGACATGGTTGAGTTCGAACATTTCAGGGGTGATGCTAACTGGCTTCTTGCAGACCTTGCAAAGGGTCCGGTAGAGGCGTTGTGCCTGGGCGCAGACCAGGGCCGAGCCGAGCATGAACGGTTCGATTCCCATGTCAACGAGGCGGGTGACGGCGCCAGCTGCATCGTTGGTGTGGAGGGTGCTGAGCACAAGGTGACCGGTCAGTGCCGCCTTGACGGCGATCTCGGCCGTGATCTTGTCGCGGATCTCGCCGACGAGCACGATGTCCGGGTCCTGGCGCAGGATCGAGCGGAGTGCGGCGGAGAATGACAGTCCGACATCATCATTGATCTGGACTTGGTTGATGCCGGCGAGCTGGTACTCGACCGGGTCTTCGCAGGTGATGATGTTCGTGTCGGACTTGTTGAGGTCCTGAAGGCAGGAGTACAGCGTCGTGGTCTTGCCGCTGCCGGTCGGGCCGGTGACCAGGATAATGCCGTGCGGCTGCCTGATGGCGTACTGCATGGAGCGCTCGGACACCGCATCCAACCCCAGGGAGGCCAGGCTCGGTGCCAGGGATGACTTGTCCAGTGTGCGCATCACGATCTTCTCGCCGTGGACGGTTGGAAGGATGCTGACACGCAGGTCTACCTCCTTGCCGAGCGCCTTGATATTGAACCGCCCGTCCTGCGGGATACGGCGCTCGGCGATATCGAGGTCGGACATGATCTTGATGCGCGAGATAATCGCCGCCTGGAGCCCTTTCGGCGGTGCCGGGCGCTCCACGAGTGCACCGTCGATACGGTAGCGCAGGCGGATCGTCTTCTCCATCGGCTCGATATGGATATCGCTGGCGCCGGTCCGCAGGGCCTCGACCAGGATCATGTTCACCATGCGGATAACCGGGGCTCCCTCGGCCTTCTCGAGCATCTCGTCGAGGCTCTGATCCTCTTTCACGGTGTCGTCCATGACCTGGACGTCGCTCTCGTTGCGCATCAGCTCTTCCATGTCGAGCCCCTGTGAGGCACCGGCAGAGAGTTTTGAAATGATGGAGATGACGTCGACCTCGGAGGCCACGACCGGTGTGATGCTCATGCCGGTGAGGGTGGTCATCTCGTCGATCGCCATCAGGTCGAACGGGTCGCTGAGCGCCACGGTGAGGGTCTTGCCCACGCGGGCGATCGGCATCACTCCCCGCTTGGTCAGCACCTCCTTGGGGAGAACCTCAAGCAGGTGCTCGTTGGGAGTGAAGGACTTCAGCGATACCGGCGGTATGCCCAGATACTCGGACAGGGCCAGTGTAATGTTGTCCGGACTGGTGAGTTTCTTCTCGACGATCAGTTTTTCAAGTCGGACCGAGGAGGTGTCCACTTCCCGGATGAGCTCGTCGAGAGTGGCTTGGTCCACGATCCCGCGTCGGAGCAGGATGCTGGATAGGTTGCCAGTTGCATCGTTCTTAGCCATTAAGCCCTGATTCCTCCCGAAGCCGTTGCCCTCTGAACACGTGCGCATTATGACAGCCGGTGCGCGTGAATACAAAACAAAAATGACTCTCGATGGATTATGCGGGGCGCCCTGGGTTTTGTCTTTACCGTACTTTGGTAAAGAGTTATTGTTGAATTACAAACGGAGGAAAGGGGACCATGGCAATCAGGCGTTTTCGTATGACTGGTTTTGGCTGGCTGAACCTGACACAGTTCCTGGGGGCGTTGAACGATAACGTCTTCAAGTTCCTGGTCTTCTTCTTCCTGGTCGATCACCTGCATATGGATTCAACAGCCACGATCACGCTTGTGTCCGTCCTGTTCATCGTGCCGTTCCTGCTGTTCTCGCAGGCGTCCGGCGTGCTGGCCGACCGACTCGACAAGCGTGGCATCATCGTGGTGTCGAAAGTCGCGGAACTGGCGATCATGCTCCTCGGTATCGTCGGCCTGTTAATGGAAAGCCCGGTGATCCTGCTGGGACTGATCTTCCTGATGTGTACCCAGAGCGCATTCTTCGGACCGGCCAAGTACGGCATCTTGCCGGAACTGATCGGTCGCGAGCGGCTTTCACGAGCCAACGGCAGCCTGGTATGCATGACGTACCTGGCGATCATCATTGGCACCTTCATTCCCTCCTTCCTGCTGAGCGTCTTTGCCGGCCAGTACATGGCGGTGGCGGGCTTCTGTGTTCTGGTGTCGGCGGTTGGCGTGGTCACGTCGATCCCGATTCCCCGCACGGCCCCTGCAGGGGGGACGCAGAGAATCGCGCCGCTGTTCGTGGTGGAGATCTTCCGGACGATGCTGCGCATCCGTCGCCAGCGCTACTTGTTCCTGGCAGTGGTCGGTTCGGCCTATTTCCTGTTCCTCGGCGGCTTCGTGCAGCAGAACATCCTGCTTTACGGGCAGGACGTGCTTGGCTGGACCGCGCAACGCAGCGGTTTCCTCTTCCCGATGGCAGCACTGGGCATCGGGCTGGGAGCCCTGATGGCAGGGCGGCTTTCGGGACGCAATATCGAATTCGGTGTAGTCCCGATCGGGGCGTTGCTGCTGACGGTTTGCGGCTTGGCGCTGGGAATGGTGCCCCCGTCCGCCAATACCGTGCTGGCGCTTATGCTCCTCACCGGTATGGGTGCCGGGCTTTTCGAGGTCCCGCTGAGTGCCTATATCCAGGACTGCAGCCCGCCCGCGCAGCGGGGCGAAATCCTCGCCTGTTCCAGCTTCCTCAGTTTCCTTGGAGTCGCGCTTTCGGCGGCACTGCTGTTTGCTCTCGACAAGACGCTTGGTTTATCGCCCCAGGCATGTTTTTTGGTGATCGGTGTGTTGACCGGTGTGCTGGCTGTTCTGACGTTCGCGCTGCTGCCGGACTTTGTCGTGCGGTTTATCGTTGTCGTGATCACGCGCTTTGTCTACCGGGTCCGGGTGAGCGGAAGGGAAAACCTGCCGATCGATGGCGGGGCGCTGTTGGTGGCTAATCACGTCACCTGGGTTGATGCGCTGCTGATCTCCTCCGTGACCCAGCGGCGAATACGCTTCCTGATGGACCGCTTGATCTACCAGAAAAGCTGGATCAACCCGATCTTCCGGTTGATGGGGGTCATCCCGATCTCGGCGACGGATACCCCTCGTCTAGTCGTCAGTTCGCTGAAGCAGGCGCGCGCGGCCATGGACGAGGGCTTCATGGTCTGTATCTTCGCGGAGGGCAAACTGACGCGCAACGGCAATATGTATTCCTTCCGGGGCGGGTTCGAGCGCATGGTACGTGATTCCTCCCTGTCGGTAATCCCAGTGCATATCGGCAATGCCTGGGGCAGCATCTTCAGCCACTATTACGGACGGCTGATGAGTGCCTTGCCGCGCCGCGTGCCTTATCCGGTGACCCTGCAGTTCGGATCGCCGCTACCCCCGACAGTCACGCCGGCGGAATTGCGCCAGGCCGTGCAGGAGCTGGGGTGTAACGTGCTGGGGTTGATGAAGCGACCGGCGAACACCCTTGGCCGGCGTTTCGTGGCTTGTGCTCGGTGGCACTGGTGGCATCACGCCATGCGCGACACGAGTGGCAAGTCGCTGTCGTTCGGCAAGCTACTGGCGGGGGCGGTGGCGCTGGGTGATCAACTGCGTCCGGAGCTGCGCGGTGCGGATAATGTCGGCCTCCTGCTGCCGTCCTCGGTGGGGGGGGCGGTGGCGAACCTGGCGGTCACGCTGCAGGGCAAGGTCAGCGTCAATCTCAACTTCACGGCATCCGCCGACAGCATCAACTCCGCGATCCGGCAATGCGGCATCCGGACCGTGATCAGCTCGCGTGCGTTCATCGAGAAACTGGGTGCATCGTTCTCCTTGCCCGCGGGCACGATCTACCTGGAGGATCTGGTGGCGGCGATCCCGCCCTGGCGCAAGGCTTTGTCCATGCTCAAAGCCATCTGCTGGCCGGCCGGATGGCTTGCAGGCCGGGCGGTGGCGGATGACCTAGCCACGGTGATCTTCTCCTCCGGTAGTACCGGCGAGCCCAAGGGGGTCATGCTGAGCCACTTCAACGTGCTTTCAAACATCGAACAGGTCCGACAGGTGTTCCGCTACACCCCGCAGGAACGGTTCGCGGCTGTGTTGCCATTCTTCCATTCCTTCGGTTTGACAGTTACCCTGTGGGCTCCGGTGACCTGCGGGTTCAGCGTATGCTATCATCCCAACCCGCTGGAAGGCGCGGTGATCGGCAAGATGGTGCGCGAGCACTCGCTGACGATGATGGTGGCGACGCCGACCTTCCTGCTCTCGTGGATGCGGCGGGCTGCCGAAGACGATTTCGCTTCAATGCGGGCATTGGTCACCGGTGCCGAGAAACTCTCACCCCGTGTGGCGGATGCCTTCGAGAAGCGTTACGGCTTGCGCCCTGTCGAGGGTTATGGTGCCACTGAACTCGCGCCGGTGATCTCGCTGAACATCGGTGATGTCGACAGCGACGGCGTCAAGCAGGTCGGTACACGCGAGGGCAGCGTCGGCCATCCCGTACCTGGAGTGGCGGTCCGGGTCGAGGATCTGCAGACTGGAGCCCTGTTGCCGCCGGGTACGGCCGGACTGTTGAAGGTCAAGGGGCCTAACCTGATGCTCGGTTACCTTGGCCAGCCGGCCAGGACCGCCGAAGTCGTGCAGGATGGCTGGTACACGACCGGGGATATAGCCAGTGTTGACGAGGACGGTTTCATCTTCCTGCAGGACCGCCTGTCACGTTTCAGCAAGATCGGCGGCGAGATGGTACCGCACCTGGCGGTCGAGGATGCCCTGAATGGCCTGCTTGAAATCCAGGAGCGCAGCGTGGCGGTGGTGGCGGTCGCGGATGAACGCAAGGGCGAGCAGCTCGTCGTCTGCTGCACGCCGGCTGCCGGCGATATCAAGGTCCTGCACGAACGGCTGGGGAAATGCGACTTGCCGAATCTCTGGCGTCCGAAAAAGGACAACTACATGACGATCGAGACCATGCCGACGCTGGGCTCGGGCAAGCTCGACATCCCGCGTCTCAAGCAGATGGCTCTTGAATTCGTCGAGAACCGTCCGGGTCGATTGCAGACGATCGTCAACCGGATACGTGACGCGTTTTAGCCATGAACGAGGTGACGGCTGGCGTGCGATTCTGTTATTTATCCGCCGGTTCAGGGGAATCGTCGCGGCGGATCGTTTGTATCGTCGCGGCGGCTGCTGGCGGTACGGATTCCCGACGAAGCTGCGGGATGCGGTACTGGGTGGCGATCCTCTGGTTGGCTTCACCCAGGGTGGCAGGATCAAGGGCTATCTCAACCCCGCTGCCGAGTAATCCCAGCCGACGGATACCGCCTTCACGGTCAACGGCGGCGAGGACGTCGCGCAGGTTGGCGACTGCCGTGCCGTTGACGCTCTCGATGACCTCGTCGCGCAGATGCTGGTAGCCGATGTTGATCGGATCCGGCAGGACCGTCGAAAGAATCACCACCCGTTCGCCGGGCTTCTGAACGTCGGTCTGGCGGGCCAGGTAAAGGTGGGCCAGTCGCGGATCGGTGCGCAGTGTCCATTGCTTGCCAGGCGCCTTGATCATGCGTCCGGTCAATTCGCGAATGACAAAACCGCCATCGACGAGATAGGGCTCTGGCAGTCCCTCCGGGTTCTCGGGAATCAGCAGGCTTTCATCATCGAAACGCGCCAGCACGACAGTGTTGGTCATAACCTGTCGGTTGCGGATGCGTTTGACCTGGATCTGATCGCCCGGGCGGTGCCGACCCTTGATCATGTGCTGGAAGGCGAGACGGCCCCAGGCGGGGTCGTTGTAGTAGCCCTGGGCGTCGATGGAAGTGGCGTTGACCGAGAGAATGATATCGTTCGGCTGCAGCGGGTGCTCGCCGCTGGCCCCGGGCAGGACGCCCAGCACCTGGATGCCACCGGCTTCCGTATCGGGAATGCCGAAGTAAGCGCGCTTGGAATCGTCGATCAACGGTTGCCAGTCAATTCCGGCGGAGGCGAACCCCCGATAGGGGGGGGATTGGACATCGTCGATAAACTGCTGGATGAACATGGCCGGCAGCATCAGGGCTGTGCGCGAACCGCCGTTGTAGCGCAGCGTGATTCCGGCCAGGCGGTTGTCGGCATAGACTGGCGCACCCGCCCCGTCGATGTTAAGGTCCGTCAGGATGGTACCCAGCAGGACGCTGTAGGGAGCGTGCGGAAGTTCATCGACCTTCCACTGCACGATGCGCCCGTTGCCTTCCTGCGGCTCGCCGCCGGCTGTGATCTGGAGGATGCTTGCCGTCGTTGCGGCTGCACCCGGGACCATCGTCTCCGGAAGGCTGGCTGACGGGATATTGGTGACGGTGTCCAGCACCAGCAGGGCGAGGTCGATCTGGGGATCGGACTGGATCAGGCGGACGGTTTCCTTGCGTCCGGAACGGGGCCGGCGGATCTCGATCATGGTCTGGTTGCGGATCAGGGATTCGGTGGTGATGATCACGGACTCGTTGAGCATCAGGCCGAACCCGCGGCGCTCATTGGCCGGGGTGCGCTGCCAGGGTAGAGTGGTGTCAAACTCCTGGAAGCTGACGAGCACCTCGACGACGGGCTTTGCGCCCGTGTCGACGGCGGGGCAGGGGAGGGCGACCCATAAGGCCAGCACAAGCAGTAGCGGGTGCAGGATCTCTGTTCTCATTCCGGTTCTCCGGTTTTAATGTTGAAAGGCGAGGGAACGCCGTATTGCGCCAGGATGCTGTCCTCGACGGTTTCGAGTACGCCTGCATCCAGGATCAGCGGGTCGGTCGTGCCGGCGAACCGGATGGCGTGGAAACCGTTTCCGGGGGTCTTGAACGCGGTGACCAGATCCTGCATCCGGCGGATCGGTGTGCCGTTGACCTCCTCCACAAGTCCGTTGATAAAGGTCTCCGCGTAGGTGTTGACGGGATGCGGCAGACGGCGGATGAGAATGACGAACTCATCGTGGTCGCGGTGATGGCCGTCGATCTTGGCGTACCGCGATAGGTAAAGCAGACGCTGGTCGTTGACTCTTTCGAAACCGGTGGTGAGTGTCTTGAGTATCTCGCGGTTGAGCGGGACGAAGACCAGTCCGCCGAATATGGCATATTCGGGCTGGATGTCATAGAGATTCCGGAAAACGAACGGATCGCCCGGGTTGGCGAGAACCAGCTTGAGCACTTGCACCTGACCGGCGCGGAAGATCCGCATGTCCAGCGTATCTCCGGACTGGCGGCGCTCGAACAGTTCGGTAAATTCCACGGGGTTGCCGTCGAGGCTGATCGTACCGTCCTCGGCAATGTCGTGCCCATCAATATGGAGCAGCACATCGCCGGGTTCCAGATGGCCTTGCGCACTGCCGAAGGGATCGACACGGGAGATCACGATGCCGGTTTCCCCGGCAGGCACGCCGAGGCTCGTGCGCATGGCGGGATTACGCAGTTCAAAATAGTCGATTCCGATCTCGGGATAGCCATCGTAGGTGCCGTCTTCGACGTCTTTCAGGAAATGGCGGATGACGGGAACGGGAATCGCATAGCCGATATTGTCGCCGACTGACAACCCTTGGAAGGCCACGCCGGCGACCTGTCCATTGAAGACGACGGGGCCGCCGCTGTTGCCGGGATTGATCGCGGCATCAACCTGCAGAACCAGGTGCTGGTCGACCGCGCTGTGGGAATAGATACTGTGGTCGATGCGGGAGACCACACCACGGGTGATCGAGACCCGGTCACCGCCAAGCGGGAAACCGATCGCGGTGACGGTGTCTCCCAGCGAGGGGAGCGCGTCTGCGAAGGACACGGGGGGCAGGTTGTCAAAGAAGGTGGGGTCGTCGACATCCAGCACGGCCAGGTCGCAGTCATGCGCGGCAAAGCGCACGCGGGCAAGGTAGCGCCTGGGGTCTCCGTTCTTCTGCACCTCCAGGAACCGGCTGTTGGAGACCACATGAGCATTGGTCAGGATGCGTTTTCCGCCAATCACGAACCCCGTGCCGCTGCCGCGCATCGGGGGGGATGCCTGCCAGGGCGTCGAGAACCGATCCACCTGCATGGTGTTATGGATCTTCACGGTGGATTGTTGCACGACGTGCGGCGCGGGCACGTCTGGGGGCGGTACGGTGACGCAGCCGCTGAGCAACGCCATGGCGGCAATAATGGACGCAGCTATTCTCATTATGGCCTCGGGCAGCCTGAAGGCTGAACTACGAACGCCATTTTTCGAGAATTTTGGTGTTTGTAGTTCAGGCTTTAGCCTGTTCCCCGCACGGTTTGAGGCCATAATGAGAATTGCTGCTGGTTTCAGGTTTGTACTTTTCATAGAGCGCGGTATAGTTGCGCAAAGAACCGAAGAATGCACGAAAAAAAGCGAGGTGAATGCGATGGGACTCAGTGACCGGGATTATATGCGTGGCAGCGGACGTCCGGCTCCGTCGCGCAAGCAAGGTTCCGCCTGGCGGGATCGCCTGGTGAAGGTTCGGTTCCTCTTGTGGCTGGCCTGGCGCTGGTTGATGTCTGTCGGTCGGTCTAGAAACGGCGTTTGAACTGAAGTCCGTATTCGATATCCCCGAAATCGAAGTCGCTCAGCAATTCCCACTTCTCATAGGGGTAGTACGCCATGATTTCAACCTGAAAGGCCGGCAGGGGAATCTGGTAGCCTAGCATTAGTTGCCAGTACACATCAGTCCAGTCGCTCTCCAGGTCGACCTCATCTTCCATCTCGATGTAGCTGGCCAGCACCCCCACGCCGCCGAGAAAGTTGCGATCCTCGAAAATGAGATTGATCTGGGGGGTGATCACGGAGTTGACCCCGATGCCTCGACCATCGTCACCCTCGCTGATATCCGGCGCGTAGCCCACGAGAAGCTGCCAGAAGGCACTGCCCTCATGGTACTCGTAGCCCAGCAGGTAGCTTAAATCGCCTTCGTCGAAGGGCAGTTCCACATACTCGGAATGAAGCATGTGGTAGCGCGCACCTCCGGTGAGTGCGTGCCCGGCGATGGCCAGGCCCTGTAGTGAAAGAAAAACACAGGCTGCGGCGAATACTATTCTTTTATTCATGGTGGTGATCGTATAGACCTGCGAGTTGAAAAGCAAGCGCAAGGTTGCGCGATTTTGCGGTAACGGCTTTAGTGCGTATCGGCTAATCAGGATGCACCCCGCCCTGAAGGCGGGACTACAAACATCTGGAAATCAAGTGCTTGAAGTGTATACTTGCATGCATGTGTGCGGATCGAAATAGATTGGGAACGGAGGCTGCGGACGGCCGCATCGTGGTCGCCATGTCCGGAGGCGTCGACAGCAGCGCGGCGGCTGCCATGCTGGTGGAGCAGGGCTGCGACGTGGCTGGCGCGTTCATGAAGAACTGGATCAACGAGGTCAACGTGATCGGCGACTGCCCCTGGCAGCAGGATGCGGATGATGCGCGGGCCGTGGCTGAGCGGCTCGGTATCCCGTTCACTATCGTCAACCTGATGGATGAATACCGTGCACGGATAGTGGATTACCTGGTTGCAGGCTATCGCGACGGGGTGACACCTAACCCTGATGTGCTGTGCAACCGCGAGATCAAGTTCGGGGTCTTTCGCGAGTGGGCGAAGTCACAGGGGTTTGGGACGGTGGCGACGGGGCACTATGCCCGCAGCAGAACCAGGGACGACGGCCAGCGCGAGATCCTGACGGGCAGCGACCCGAACAAGGACCAGACATATTTCCTGTGCCTGATGCGGCCGGACCAGGTTCAGGATGCCCGTTTCCCGATCGGACACCTGCTCAAGCCGGCCGTGCGCGAGCTGGCTCGTCGGCACGGGCTGCCGACCGCGCAGAAGAAGGACAGCCAGGGCCTCTGCTTTATCGGGCAGGTCAAGATGGCGGATTTCCTGGAAGCGTTCATCCCGGATGCGCCGGGGGATATCGTGCTGCAGGATGGCCGGCGGGTGGGGCATCATCGCGGGCTGCATTACTTTACCCTCGGGCAGCGGCGCGGGATCGGTGTGGCTTCGCCTGTCCACTGCCAGAACTATGTCGTTGTCGAGAAACGCCTGGCCACGCGCGAGCTAATTGTGGCCTTCGACCAGCCGGAGACGCCCGGCTTGTATTCGCAGTCCTGTGTGCTTGCGTCGGTCAGCGCGATCGGACGCGAAGGCACGCTGCAACGCGAGCAGACGCTACTGGCACGGGCGCGCTACCGGGCACCGTCGATCCCGGTGCGGTATATCCCACTCTCGGGCGATCGGGCCCGTGTGGAGTGGTCCGTGCCGCAACGGGCGCTCACCTGCGGCCAGATCTGCGCGCTCTACGAGGGCGAGGTCCTGCGCGGAGGTGGCATCTACGCCGAGATCTTGAATACTTGATCGAAGCCTATTTGAGGAGACGAATCGAACATTCAACAACCAACGCCCAACAACCAACGCCCAAGTATGGTGCTATTTCCTTGGACGTTGGAAGTTGGTTGTTGGGCGTTGGTTCACGCAAGCATACAGGCCAGTGCGCTGGCGGCATAGATGGCGGCGGTCTCGGCCCGCAGCGTCAGGTTGCCGAGGGAGACGGGCAAGGCACCGGCGGTGAGCAGTCCCCGGATCTCGTCCGGTGTGAGATCGCCTTCCGGCCCGATGACGACGGTGACGGCAGGGGGTGGAGCGGTGCGCAGTTCGTCGATGACCGACGACAGCGGCCGGGTCCCGTCACCAAGCGATGCTAGCAGCACCGGACCTCTGGTGTAACGCATGGCCTCTTGCAGCGTCACCGGGGCATCAATGATTGGCAGCCACGGCGTCCCGCACTGCTTGGCGGCACTGATCGCTATTCTTTCCCAGCGCTCGCGCTTCTGGCGGCCCTGGGCGGCATCAAACCGTGGGATGACACGGCTGGTGGTCACCGGCACAATCCGTCCGACGCCGAGTTCGGTAGCCTTCTCGATCAGAAGTTCCATCCGGTTGCCCTTCAGGATGGCCTGCAACAGGATGATTTCGAACGACCGTTGCGGGGCTGACCGCATGTCCTGGATCTCCAGCACGGGTGTGGTCCCGTCGGCGGCGCAGCGCAGGATCGCGTCAGCCTCCTGGCCCGCCCCGTTGAAAATACGGATCCGCTCGCCGTCCCTCGCCCGCAGTACGTGCAAAATGTGGTGCGACTCTTCCGCCGAGGGGGTCAGCGGGGTTTGTGCCCAGCGGTCGTTATCGATAAAGCAGCGGTGCATCAAATCGTCTCCAGTATTCCGGTTCGCTCAAAGGTGTAAACCGGAACCGTACGCGGGCGCAAGCGAAAACTGAAGTTCCCGCCGGGCGTGCGCGGGTCAGGCCTGCCGGGTTACCCCCCGTCCGCCGTGTTGTAGTTGACCACCCTCATCCGCCCCCTCACGCATCGCCATAAAGCCGCCGGATCACAAGACCGGCCAGCGTCAGGCCGAATATGCCGGTGATGTGTGCCAGCGAGCCATTGATCACGGCCTTCTTGCTGCACCACTCGTGATTCAGCAGTGCCGGTTCGCCGGGGCCGCTGGCCGCGCGCGGGCAGAGGCAGGTGGCGGTGCCGCAGGCGCTAGCCTGTCCGGCGTTGGGCAGCACCTCGTCCGAATAGACGACCCACACATCCTTTTCCGGCAGCATGTTCGCCCGGCGCATCAGTTTACGCAGCTTGCTGCCGAGCGGGCAGCCCCTCACCTGGCGGAACTCGTCCGTGCGCACCTTTGTGGGGTCGAGCTTGCAGGCGGCACCGAAGGCGGAAAAAACCGAGGCCTGCGAGCGGCTGGCATGGTAAAGCAGCCGTGCCTTGCAATGCAGGCTGTCGATCGCGTCGACCACGAAGTCATAGGCATCGAGATCGAAGTCACCCTCTGTTTCCCGGCTGTAGACCTTCTGGATGGCCTGAATCCGTGCCGCCGGGTTGATGTCGAGCAGTCGCGATCGCAGTGCATCGGTCTTGACCTGTCCCACGGTCGAGCAGGTGGCCTGGATCTGGCGGTTGATATTGGTTACGCAGACCCGGTCCGAATCCACGATCGTCAGGTCCTGTATACCGGTGCGGATCAGGCTTTCCGCGCACCAGCTACCGACCCCGCCAAGTCCGAGAATGATCACGCGTGCATGGTGTATGCGTTCCATGCACGCATGACCGAGCAGCAGGGTGGCTCGGTTGAATATCGCCTCGGGTGCCGGGTGGTTCGATTTGTTTTCCATGTCGATTATATTTTTCTTGATGTTGTTCCGTGATTGCGGCACTATCCAAAACTCAATTCTGCGGTAGGGTACTCAAGCGGTCAACGAGGGCAGACTGTAAATCTGCTGGCATAGCCTTCGAAGGTTCGAGTCCTTCCCCTACCACCACTCAATAAATAATCGTATTTCTTTGGAAATATGGCTTTTTTTTGTCTTGCTTGTGCGTTTCTGTCTTTAACTGTCTGTTGAAATTCGCTCTGTGGTACCCCGACTTATACAACTATAAGCAACCACGCTTCGGCTTAAGTAGCCACATCTGGTAAGTCACCCAATATTCCATCATTTGGATTTCAGACGCAAGCTCAGCACACGCATGGGTACGCTGTCGTCTTCTATGCTCTGCGGATTCTCAATAAGATGATAGTAGCAGGTATCGCCGTCCCAGGTGATGACGCTCTGCTTGTAACGCGTGCCGGTAGCGGCATAAATCAGACTCCATTGCTTGGTTTCAACGTCAAATGCCCTGATTTGCGGCCGACCGTCCTCCAGGCCAAAGAGGTAGAGTACGTCGTCTATTTCGTGAAGGGATCCCTCGATTACACCGTTGTTTTCGTAAATCGAGAGTGTATCCTTTGCGTTGGCACGATAGAAATGCCTGGAAACCGAAGGTTTTTCCTTTAGTCCGATCCTGCTATAAACGCCGTGAAACGAACCTTCTTTGGTGATAATCCAGTTGGGACCACCACCGATGCGCTCACCCGATGTAACGGGGGCGGCAATCTTGAACTGCTCCCAGTCGGTCAGGGGAAGCTCATTTTTCTCACCTCTCATCGTATACCAAGCCGAAGTTCCCGTCGGATCGTCGGAATACCCTAAATAGAGACCGCTGGCAAGGAAACCAGCCTTCTCGTCAGCATCGCTGCGGCGCGCCCAACAGGCATACATCTTGCCGTTGAACACCTTGAAGCCACCGTAGAATCCTTTGGAATTGCCACTGGTCGGTTTGTTCCAGGACATCGGCGCCGTCCAGATCTCACCGTCATACGTGCAAAACTGCATTACCGCGTTATGGGTGCCGCCCTGTCGCCAATCAACGCTTAGATTGCCTTGGTCATCAACCCGGAACGAGGGGTAGGTGATACGATAATATGCCGCCTCTGGCGCTTCCGGGTTCAAGTGTTTCCTCTTGGGTGCGAAGATGTCGATCTGCCACTGTGCGTCCGATACGACCGCTCCGCCCTTCTTCGAGACGCTATAATTGAAGTAGTCGTCCTTGAAGTCCTGCGGGCTATAGGCGTGCAGATCATAGATCAGGTGGACGGTATCGTCCTTGGGACAGATACCGATGGCGATGGTGTTGTGGGAGTCGCCCCGTCGCTGGTTCTCCGGCAGATTCGTGTCACCGCGAAACATCACGTGACGGTGCGGAAAGGTGATGTGCTGCCATGCCTTACCACCCATCTGCTTGCGCGACAACATGACCGTGCGGTTGTCCATGCCGCCCTGATACCAAGCGACGAAAATATATCCCTTGTAAACCTGAATGCTGCCGCGATTGGCATTCAGCCCAGGACCGAACTTGTAACGGGTCAGCCACAAGGCATCTGAAGCGACCTCGCCCTCATCGATCATCTCTATTTGTCGATTTCCTGTCATTGCTCTTTCCGTCTCATTCTCCGCGGCACCCGCAATGGGAAGGCAACACACCATCGCTTCCATAATCCACATGTATGCTCTATTCATGGTTTAACTCCTTTCAGTCCTGTGATCGTAGCTTTGAATTTCAGTGTGGCATCGCCATTCGTCTGATAGACCGCCTGACCGTTGTTTGCAAAACGGGAACGTAAGGCGTCCGCATAGCGAATGCCGAATTCACGAAGGGATTTGGCGTTGAAATGGAGTGAGTCGCCATTGTCTGTCATGCCGTCAGCACTGACACAGGTATAGCCTGGCACCCGTGTTTCCAAGTCGCGGAGATGACGATTGACCGCTTCAAAATGGGCTGCACCTGAAAAGTCACGCAGGAAAGGGCCGAGTTCCCCGGCGATGAAAGGGACCTCCGCGGCGTCCAGTTCCTTTCGAAGACTCGAAATCATGACGGCCAACCTCTCCGCATAGGAGTCCGCCATCTCCTTTATGCACGAGTCGTGTTCTCCCTGGTGCCACAGGAATCCGGCCAGTGTGCCCTGTTCGAGGGCGGCCCTGGCCTCCTTGACCGCGCATTCGTAAAGGTCTTCGCCCGGCATCCAGCGCTTGAGCGGGGAGCCACCCACGGCGCAGGGAGCCAATCCGATCGGTGCAAGGCCGGTCTTGCTGGTGAGTTCAACGGCAAAGCTTATGCCGAGTCCGATACCGCACCGCTCAGGTTTGTCCGTGTGCAATGGCTCCTCGGCCACCATCCATCGTCCATCTCGCCACATAAGAATATCGGGGTGCCCAAGCGCGGATACCTCGTCCGCTCTTCCCCTGCCGGACATATTGGACTGACCCATCAATAGGAAGACATGGGGTTCACGTAAAGTCATGTTTCTCCAGTATTCAGATCAAAGCGCCGAAGAAACGGGAGATCGGATTTACCACGCTCTTCAGCCATCCCCACACCCCATTCGGGCATGGTTCCAAGACCGCTATCCGTAAAGGCTTCGGGGCGGTAGGCACCACCGGCCCACGGGCCGTGCAGTACGTTATGGGTCTTCACGAAATGCACCCCATCTTCCGCGTACATGATCGAATTCCTGATTTCCTGCGGCCCCGTGGTACCGATCATCGCGGCAACCCCTCTTCCCTGCGGCCAGGCAAGCACTTCATGGTTGCCGGGAATCACGGGGTTCTCTGGATGTTTTACATATGGCCCCTGCGGATGTTCTGCGATTGCCAGCCCCATCCGGGTTTGACCTGGGCCTTTGCCGAGCTTCCGGCCTTTGTAGTAGAGTAAGTACCTTCCATCACGTACAAGCAGACAGGCATCGTCAACCAGGTGACTGTCGAAATCGGACTCGATCTCACTATTCGTCAATACCGGGTTGGTTGCAACCCGCCCCCATGGCCCGTCGGGTGACTCAGACACGGCGAGACCAATCTTTGAATCAGGACTGAACGGTTTCATATCGTGAGGCCTGGAGGTCCCTGTGTAGAAGAGCCAATACTTCCCGTCGGCGACAAGGATGCTAGGAGTAAAAACGCTGGCGCTCTCCCAGCTTCCGGTTTTGCCCTTCGCCAGTGCCTGTCCCTTTTCCTCCCACTCCCGGCCGTTGGGTGACGTCGCGTACCAGACGGTCGCATCGTATCCTGAGGGAATGGTCCCTTTGGAATACCACACATAATACAACGCTCCGACCCTGATCACATCACTGGGATCACGGCGCATCACGCCTCGCTCAGGGCCGATACCGGTCAATTCGGAATGGGATACGCTTACCGTTTTCATTGTCGATTCCTTGGTCTCACAGTTCCTGCAGGCGCCATTCGGCGAAACGGTGGCGCAACAGGTTGACGGACGGGTATGGCTGAATCGCTTTGCGGAAGTGCTCGTAGGCTGCCCGGGCCTCATTTCGTTGCCCCTTGAGATCGTGCGCCACGGCCTGAATGAAGATGAAGCGTTGGTTCAGGCTACTCCGCTGGGGTTGTTGCTGGTACGCAGTGGCTGAAACCGTGCCGCCGATGTATCCGGCGTCGTGCCACAGGATCTGCTCGTCCTTGATCTTGTGGTGCACGGCAATGGCATCCAGATCCGCCTGAAGTCGTTGCCGATCGCCCAGGAAGGCGTGGGTCAACGACACCAGCAGCAACTCCACGCTGTTATGTTCGCCCCACCACAGGTCCGGTGCGCGTACCCCCTTGATCTTTTGCAGGGCCTCCTCAGCCTTCGGCCGGTCTCCCTGCTGTAGATAGCCGAGCGCTTTTAACAGCAGTGCGTTCGGAGCGTAAATGTGGGCGTCGGGTTGATCTGTCTCAAGAATGGCATCTGGGCAGACATACATCTGGATGGTGTACCAGAGCCAAGGGGCTGACTCCCGGAATTGAAAGCGCTTCAAGCGATCGAATTGGTTCAGCGCGTGCAGGGCGTAAACGTACTCCGGTGTCGGCTCCGGGAAGAGTTCGATGAGCGCTTCGTAGCGCTCAAGGGCAAGGTAGGCTCTCTGGCAATGATCCGGGTAGCGGCGGATCGCTTCCTCGGGCCGCCCCAACTCAGTCAAGGCCTCCACGGCGTGGTATGGATTGATGAACTCGTAAGCCAGGAGCTCTTCATGTCTGCCGAAATGATGAAATGTAAAAGCGATGTGGTTTTTCGGTATCGCGCACCCAAACCGGGCAAGCGCGTCATCAGGTTTCCCTGCGCGGCGCATGGCAAAAAAACAGGCTAGGGGATGTGTTGTCATGTTGCTGTATACCAGCTCATGCTCCCCTAGCTCTCGGCAGCATTCGATAGCAATATTCACGGCACGATTGTCGCTAGGGAATAGTTCGCGATACAGGGCCAGGTAGCGATGCAGGGGGGCAGCTTGCCGCTCGGCCCGCAAACTCAGTGCTTGGTCAATCCAGAGGGGTACCAGGCGGTCCTGTTGTGAATGATCGGATATCGCGTACACGCTCCGGAACTGTTCGAGCGCCTCGTCATACCGATTGGTATTAAACAGGTGGCGGGATAGTCGGACACCGACCTCGTATGCACATGTACTCGTTTTCAGGCTCTGCCACTCCGCCATGGCCTTCGCTGTTTGTCCGAGAGACTGCAGGCATAGGCTTCTCTGGTATCGCAGTCGGTCGTGCACATCGCCAGAGGTAAACTGAAGGCCCTCCTCGCAGGCGGCAAGCGCACGCTCGAAGCAATGTCGATGATAGAGATTGGCGGCGCGCGCCAGAAAATCAATCGTTGATACGTCGCCGCCTTGGGTTCGCGCGTACTGCCCTGGCGGCAGACCGAAGCGAAGTTTAAATGCCTTGCTGAACGAGAAGCGATCTGCAAATCCTGCTCTCGTGGCAACGTGCTCAATATTATGCATGCCCTGCGCTAGCCACTCCTGTGTCTGATCCAGTCGCAGTTCCTTCAGGTACTGCGCCGGGGGGCATGTGAGCTGCTTGCGGGACCAACTGCCGAAGCCTGAGCGTGACATACCCAGTTCTGCGGCCATTTCTGTGGTGCTGATATGGCGGTCAATGTTTGAGAGCAGGAACGACTTCAGCTTGAGCATTCGATTGTCGGCTGCCGTCTGTGCCAGTCCGGTGGGTGTCTGGCCGGATGCGCGCAGTACGCACCCTAAAAGCTCTGTGGCCATGAATAGCCCCGCTGCGTCTGCTGTGCTCGAATTGATGATGATGGGCGTCATCAGCGAGTGCTGCCGATGCAGGACGTTGATCACCAGCTCGCTGCTTTCGAAGTCCAGGACAAAGGGTGGGTTGATGGTTTCCACCAGATCAAGGCAGTCGTTGAGTCGGACGTTGAGTTCGATAATCCGGAGCCTTGGTACGAGGCTATCATGCGGGTCGGCTGATGCCGGAAAAATTTCCTTTCTGCCCCGACCCCTTGCAACAAGGACCATATCGTGCGGGATGTCGAATACGTCTGCATGAATCTGAACACGTGCACCCGCTCGGCTGGGGGTCAGTAGCAGAATGCCGGGTGTTGACTCGAGGATCAGACCTTTCGTGCCAACCTTGTGCTCAGAGACCCGCAGATGCGTGATGGATGCCCTTAATGTCGTGTCACCTGAGCCTATGTCGACAACAGGCTCAGGTAAAGTGATGATTAATGTTGCCATACTGCAATCTAACAAACATAAATATTCGATGCAAGGCAGAGGAATGATATTTTTATCCTTCTCGGCATTGTACGCTCTAAGTGGTTTATCATCAATTGTATAAATTATCGTATATGCAGCTATTGAAAGTGCATATTTGTCAAATTCTTTGCTTGGATCGGCCATGCAGACATAAATATTGGCCGCATAGACATTTCTTTAAGACCTCGCGGCGGGTATATTCTGGTTGGTTTTTATGATTGCGAACCCGACTTCTTTGGGCAGGCAAATCCGAAACGACTGAAAGGAAACAGGACATGATAAAAATAGCGCTTCTTGCCTTTCTTCTGGGTTTCTCGTCGGTCGTCGCAAAGGATGTCTCCATTACGCTGCGCCTCGATGAACCTCAGTGGGTCGTTCCTGTGTCAATCACCCTGTCGCCCATGTCATTTGCGTGCATTTCCGGTTTAAGTCGATAAAAAGAGAAAGGTGCCATCGATAATGAACTCAATGTCAATCTCCATCGATTCGTTGCCCGTCTACGACAGGGCCAAGATGACGTTCACGCAGGACTGGCTTGTGCGGCCGGTCACGACGAAGGCGGGAGTGTACCGGTCGGCTGATCAGCAGTACTTGGTGCTGGCCAACGGGTTGATCGCGCGGACGTTCAAGGTGTCGCCGA
>JAIFLS010000224.1 GCA_020048935.1 bacterium
ATGAAGAGAAAACACTACACTGGACTTTCCAGCAAATGTGTAATAGAGTTTTATCGTGAAAGTAACGCAATACTTCTTGTCAACACGAAGCAGAGCCGACCGCCAAGCGATCCACGATCTCTGGATTGAGGCGACCATCTTGAATCCCGATGCCGTTCATGTACAGAGCGATGGTCGAATCCGGAAGTGGAAGCAGATCAAGGCGGCGGGCAACCGATACCTGCGCGTTGTGTTGCTTGAGGATGGCGAGACCGTGCACAACGCATTCTTTGACCGACGATTTCAGGAGAAAAGGACATGAAAGCTAAGTATTTCCGAGACACCGACACGCTGTTGCTGATTTTCAGTGATCAGGACATCGTCGAGACGTACGATCTCAACGAGGATGTGCTCGTCGAGACCGACAAGAACGGACGCGTTGTCAGCATGACTGTAGAGCACGCCAAGCAACAGACCGACGTCAACGAGTTCTCGTATCAACTCGCAGCAATCGCGTAGCGGGGAGCCCAACATTCGCCTGCTCCCTATTTCAAAACCGCCGCTACGCTATGGTTTTGAAAAGGGAGAGGCCAACGTTGTCTCGCTTGGTGGATTCTGTCCGGGAATAGCCATTCTCCAGGCGCAGAAGAACAAGATCAAAGTCGTTGATTCAGTCAATGTTCATGGGGGCTGCGTTGGGTGCGGCATTTGTCATAATCAGCTCCTGTGTGGGTGGTGCCACTGTTGCGGGGTTAGTCCGGTGACGTCGGTAATGATGGCGTCGGCGATTCCTTTGGCTTTCAGGCGACGGGCGATTCCCAGCGTGTCGTTGGCGGGTTCTGAAGGGACGCCGCCGGTGGCGTTGCCGTAAATGGCCGGTGTCTCGCGTACCTGTCCGGTGCTCTGCACCTCGATGCGGTGCGGTCCGATGTTGCGGGTCGCCTGCGCGAATTCCACGCCGATCAGGGTGATCCGGCGGCCATCGTCCAGATACGGTTCGAAATAGCGTTTCGCATGGATCTGCGCCAGGGCTTCATCGGCGGTGCCGTTGAGCTTGAACTCGAAGATGAAAATGTCGGCGTCCGTCTTGACCACGGCATCCACGCGACCGATATTCGTGCTGACTTCCGTCTCGATCGTGACCCCGATCAGGGTGAAGACGGTGAAGAAGATCGTCTGGTAGTACTTCTCGTTATCAATCGTAATCGTGTTGGGAACCTTGGCGAAGAAGATCCTGAGCGTCTCCAGCATATCCTCGATGCGGCCTTCCCGAAGCGCGGCGGTCAGGCGGCGCAGGGCGCTGCTCATATCCTCGGGCGGCAGATTGGTAAAGCCCTGCGCCAGGCAGCGATTGAATGAGACCTCGATTTCACGGTTGGGGTAGCCGAGAGTGTAGATGGCCGAGCCCAACGGGCCTTCTGCCCCCTTGATCGTCAGGTATCCAGTCTGCACCAGCAGGGGCAGTGCCGACAGTTTGTCGGGGTCGTACGTGCCGAAGTCGGATTCATCCACAACCAGTCCGGTCATGGCAATCGGTTTTTTCCGCAGCAAATCCACGAGGAATGTCGGGGTTCCGGTTTCGAACCAGTAGTTTTTGAACTCCTGCGTGTCGAAACACTTCATGACCGAGACCGGGTTGTAAACGGTCTGGGCATTCTGGTGGAACCGGTAGCCGTTGTACCATGTACGCAGTTCGCTGCGGGTTTCGGCATCGGTCCTGCCGATGGCGCCGGCCAGCCGCTCGATGTAGTCCGGGAAGTTCGATTCGAGCTCGTCCTGCGTGTAGCCCAGCAGCGTGGCGGCGCGCAGATCCATCGTCAGGTCGGTCAGGTTGTTGAGATCGGAAAAGATGGAAACCTTGGTGAACTTGCTGACTCCGGTAATCAGCGCAAAACGCTGGCTGCTCTCAGTGGTTTTGATCACACCGTAGAACTGCTTGAGTACGGTCTGGATCGCGGCAACAGTGGGCTGGCCAAGATGACCGAGCAGGGGCTTGTCGTATTCATCGACGAGGATGACGACCTTGCCGTCCTTAGCGGCAGCGGCTTCGATCAGTTCCTGGAAACGATCAGCGCTATCCTTGTGCTGGAGAGTAATACCGAGGTCGGTTGCGTTACGGTCGATGGCATAGATCAACTTCCTTTCCAGGTCTTCCGGTGTCTGCGCCGCCGCCGACCCCATATCCAGGTGAATGATCGGATAGGGCTTCCAGTCGTAATCGGCGGTGGCGAGGAACACCCCGTCGAACAGCTCGCGGCGGCCCTGGAAGATGGCCTTGAGGGTACTGATCAGCAGGGATTTTCCGAAGCGGCGGGGACGGGCGAGAAAATACTGGCCCTTGTAGCCGCGGATCAGCTCGTGGATGCCAGGTGTCTTGTCAACATACAGGTAGCCGCCGGTGATCAGGTCGCTGTAGGTATAGACGCTGGTGGTTAATGGTTTCATTGCCGGGAACTATACAGGGGACCGTCCGCCATCGGCAAGTTCATTCGTTTTCTGTGGTTTGAACTGGTCAATTTTATACAAGCTGGTAAACTACCGGCTTTCATGTAAAGGAAATATCGAGTGACGCCAGTGCCGGATGATCGGGGCGTTTTCAGGGAGTCGGCTAGTGAAGTGTGAATTTTGTCATGTAAACGAGGCCTGTGTCGAGGTCCAGCAGATCACCGACGGCTGTCTGCGCGAGGTGCATATGTGTGCCGGATGCGCTGCCGCCAAGGGGTTCAAGTCGCCGGTGGATCTGGCGGGTTTGCTGATCGGCGGCGGTCTTTTCCCGCTCGGCGGGGACGAGCCGGAGCTGGCGGTTCCCGAAAGCACGGCGGGCTGCCCGGTCTGTCACATGCGGGCGGCGGATTTCCGCAAGACCTCGCGGTTGGGCTGTGCGCATTGCTACGAGACCTTCGCGGGACTGCTGAAGCCGATGCTCGAATCCATGCACCGGGCGACGGTCTATGAGGGCAAGCAGCCGGTGCGCGAGGATGTGCGCGGCGAACTCAGCGGGCTGAAGGCCAGCCTGGCCAAGGCCATCCGCGCGGAAGCTTATGAGGAGGCCGCCGGGCTGCGCGACCGTATCCGGGTGCTGGAACTGGCCGATGCCTGCCTGGATGGGGCTGCGCATGAGGGGGTTCCGGTATGAGGGCAGGGATGGATACCGCTCAGCAGGAGTTGCCGGCGGCCAGCGTGGCCGGCAAGGTGGTGGTCAGCAGTCGTATCCGCCTGGCGCGTAACCTGCACGGCAAGGCGTTTCCCGGCTGGGCCGGTGCGCGGGAGCGGCAGCGTGTATTCGAGGCGCTGAGCCAGTTGCTGATGGATGAGGGGCAGCTTGTGAATCCGGTCCTTTTCGAGATTGATACGCTGGATCCGCTCGAACGCGAAATCCTGCGCGAGCGTCATCTGATCAGTACGGAACTGGCGGCAGGGGGGGGCGGGACGGGTTGCGTCCATGACGACGCGACCGGCCTGGTGGCGATGATCAACGAGGAGGATCACCTGCGGTTGCAGGCGTTGCGTCCGGGGCTCGAGCTGGAGGGGGCGTGGCAGGCACTCAGACGGCTGGAGGCCGGGCTTGAGCGGCATGTAGCGTATGCCTTCTCGCCCACGCTTGGGTATCTGACGGCCTGTCCCAGCAACGTGGGCACGGGCATGCGGGCGAGTGTGATGCTGCACCTGCCGGGACTGAAGCTTTTGGGCGAGGTCGATCAGGTGGTGCGCGGGCTCAACCGTATGGGGTTTGCCGTGCGTGGCGCCTTCGGCGAGGGGTCGGAGGCCTCCGGCAGCCTGTTCCAGGTCTCCAACCAGGCCACGCTGGGGATCAGCGAGGACGCCACGCTACAGCGGATCTCCGGGATCGTGCAGGTGCTGGTGACGCTCGAGGGACAGGCGCGGCAGCGCCTGCGCGAACTACCGATGCCGCGTCTGCTGGATCATGTGGGCCGCATCTTCGGGGTGTTCTCGCATGCCGCGATGCTGACGGCTGGCGAGGCAATGGATATTTTGTCGGGGTTGATGCTGGGAATCGAATCCGGTATGATAACGGGTGCCGATGGCGGCAGCCTTGAAAACATGATGTGGACCGTGCAGCCTGGGCATCTGCAACGGGAGGCTCGGCGGGCGCTTTCCGCGCTGGAACGTGATGTGTTCCGTGCTGGCTATCTTCGCGGGGTTTTGAGTAACGTGCAACGAACAGGACAACAATGAGCAACTTCAATAATTTCACACCGCGCGCGCAGCAGGTGATCAACCTGGCGCGCAAGGAATCGGATCGTTTCAACCATCCCTACATCGGCACGGAACACCTGCTGCTCGGGCTGATCGTGCTGGGGGAGGGGGTGGCCGTCACCGTGCTAGAGCGCCTGGGCGTCTCGCTGGAGGCCGTGCGGCTCGAGGTCGAGAGCGCGGTCGGTCAGGGGCCGCAGACCAAGGTCGAGGGTAATGTGCCCTTCACCCCGCGCTCGAAGAAGGTCCTGCAACTGGCGCAGGCCGAGGCGCAGGCGCTGAACCACACCTATGTCGGCACCGAGCATATCCTGCTCGGGTTGCTGCGCGAGGGGGAAGGGGTCGCGGCACGGGTGCTGATGAACCTGAAGGTGGATATCGAGGCGGCGCGTCGGGAGGTGATGCGCGAGCTGGATCCCAATTACGAGCCGTCCGAGGCCGACGAGGCAGAGTCGGGCGAGGCGCGTCCCAAGGAGGTCAAGACCCCGGCGCTGAACGCGTTCGGACGCGACCTGACGGCGCTGGCGCGCGAAGGCAAGCTCGATCCGGTCATCGGTCGCGAGTCGGAGCTTGAACGGGTGGTCCAGATCCTTTGCCGTCGCAACAAGAACAATCCGGTGCTGCTGGGCGAGGCGGGGGTCGGCAAGACGGCCGTGGTCGAGGGTTTGGCGCAGATCGTGGCGGCGGGCAATGTGCCCGAGAGCATGCGCGATCGCAAGGTGGTGACGCTGGACATGGCACTGATGATCGCGGGCACGAAATACCGCGGGCAGTTCGAGGAGCGCATCAAGGCGGTCATGGACGAGATCCGGCGCTCCGGCAATATCATCCTGTTCATCGACGAGCTTCACACTATCGTGGGGGCCGGTTCGGCCGAAGGCACCATGGACGCCTCGAACATTATAAAGCCGGCGCTCTCGCGCGGCGAGCTACAGTGCGTCGGGGCCACGACACTCGACGAGTACCGCAAGTACATCGAGAAGGACGCCGCCCTTGAACGCCGGTTCCAGACTGTGCGGGTGGAGGCACCGACGGTTGACCAGACCATCGCCATTCTACAGGGGCTGCGCTCGCGCTACGAGGAGCATCATGGCGTCCGCTACGATGACGAGGCGCTGGCGGCGGCGGCGCGGCTTTCCGACCGCTACCTCTCCGGTCGCCATCTGCCGGACAAGGCGATCGACATTATCGACGAGGCGGGGGCGCGTGTGCAGATCCTCTCCTCGACCCGTTCGCCCGACCTGCGCGTGCGCGAGGCGGAAATCGAGGCGGTCTGCGCGGCCAAGGACGCGGCGATCAAGGATCAGAAGTTCGAGGAGGCGGCCTATCTGCGTGACAAGGAGCGCGTGGAGCGCGAGAAGCTCGACGCGACGGTGGCGGAATGGAAAGCCTCGCGCGACCATGAATCGCTGCGCGTGACCGAGGACATCATCATGCAGACGGTCTCCAAATGGACCGGCGTGCCGCTCCAGCGGATGGAAGGCCGGGAACTGGTGCGCATGCTCAACATGGAGAAGGATCTCGAGAAAATGGTGATCGGTCAGCAGGAGGCCGTCAGCGCGATTTCGCGGGCGCTGCGCCGTTCCCGCGCCGACCTGAAGGATCCGCGCCGCCCGATCGGCTCGTTCATCTTCCTGGGGCCGACCGGGGTGGGCAAGACGATGCTGGCCAAGTCGCTGTCCGAGTTCGTCTTTGGCGACCGCGAGGCACTGATACAGATCGATATGTCCGAGTACATGGAGAAGTTCAACGTCTCGCGGCTGATCGGGTCGCCGCCGGGCTACGTGGGGCATGATGAGGGCGGCCAGTTGACCGAGCGTGTGCGCCGCCGCCCCTATTCGGTGGTGTTGTTCGACGAGGTCGAGAAGGCGCATCCGGATGTCATGCACATGCTGCTGCAGATCCTGGAGGAGGGCCGGTTGACCGACAGCGTCGGGCGCCAGGTTGACTTCCGCAATACCGTGGTGATCCTGACCACCAATCTGGGGCACGGACAGGGAACGATGGCCGGTGGACTCGGTTTTGGCGAGATCACTGAGAACGCCAATTTCGAGCAGCTTCGCAATCGCATGCTCGAGGCGGCCAAGCGCGCCTTCAAGCCTGAGTTCCTGAACCGGATCGACGAGCTGATCGTGTTCCGTGAGCTGACACGGGAGAATGTGGAGCAGATCCTGGAACTGGAACTGGACAAGGTGCGGCATCGCCTGACGGATCGCGGCTGGCAATTACACCTGCTGAAGGACGCCAAGGCGTTCCTGATGTCAAAGGGGTTCAATCGCCAGATGGGCGCCCGACCGCTGCGCCGCGCGATCTCGCGCTATCTCGAAGATCCGCTGGCGGAGGCGATCCTGCGCGGTGAGATCAAGGGTGCCGGGGTGATCAACGTCTCCGAGAAGGAGGGCGCGCTGAAATTCGCGCGGCGCGTAAAGGCAGCAAAGGAACCGGCGGCGTAGGGGTTGGCCAACACATATCACCAATAGTTTCTTGATATTATTCGTTGCGTTCCTGATTCGTTGTGTAATCCAAACCGAATATGTTCACAACGAATGAGGTACGCAACGAATGAGATAAAATGAAGCAAAGCACCGATATCCTGGGTGAGTATGCCGATTACCTGAGCGACGAATCCCGCCGTACGGGTTGTGCGGACGCGATCATGTTCGCGGAGTGCGAAGCCGATATTGTGG
>JAIFLS010000016.1 GCA_020048935.1 bacterium
TAAGCCGTAATCCAGACCTCGCTGGTCACCACATCCTTGGGGCAGTCTTTGTTGCCCAGCAGGAAGACTTCGATCTCCTTGCCGGCGTGGCGTTGTTCGAGCGGGATGAAATAACTGTAGCACTTGCCCCTCGCCACCGAACATTCGAACGGATTGACTGGATAGGCTGCTGCTCGCCGGGACGCCCCCAGATATTCATCCCCGCAGCGTGCCCCCGCATACACCGACTCCGGCACATGCGGACCGAAAACCGGCACGACCAGATACGAGCCCGGAAAGACCTGATCCAGCGTCACGGTCGCCGACCAGGCGACTTCCGCGCTTAACTCATGCGCGAATAGATTATTGGCACGCCACTTGGACCTGTCCAACGCCTTGCCCTTTTGGAAACCCCGCACGGCATTCACGCGCTCCGGACAGGACATCATCTTGAAGTAGCGAAACGGGGTATCAAGTTTAAGGTTGAAGCCAATATCAAATTCCGCAAATCCCCTCACCGGCGTCCACTCTTTGAGGTCTGAGGACACGAAGCCCCTGACGGCTTCGTGGTTTTTGAGAGGCTGCATGTTATAACTGTTTCCAGTTTCGAAAACCAACTTGTCAACCATCAGCGCCTCGCCCAAATCGAGTCGGAAGGCGTTACGTCCGATCCGCAGTTCTCCATGCCGACGGCTCACCGCGAAGAATGTGTCAGGATCATCATCAAAAAGATGTCTATCCCATAAGCCTCGCTCGCGGAAAATGTCCTGATTGAAGAAAGCGTCCCGAGCCGCCTGCACCTGCGGTATCGAGGTGGGCCCCGAACGGTCAAGACAGCGAACCTCAAGCGCATTGTTGTCGGCGGAGAAAACCGTTGCCTCGTACAGTCCCGCCGCGTCTTCCGGCATTTCCGTTTTCTTCAGGTCAGCCAGTTTCCGATGCCAGTGATCATTGACCGGCTCTCCATCAAACCAGACTTCCATTCCGTCACGGGAAAGCAGTGCGGATGCGTCCGCTCCGTTGCACACGGCCGATGCGTAGCGACTCGCCGACAGCTTCACCGGCTTTGATGTCCCGGGCAGTCCGTAGAGATTCACAACGGCGTCTTCACCCTCCTTGTCCTTGATAATCTCGCCTTCGCAGCCGTCGAAGCCGATCTCAGGAATCGCCACCGTGCTCACCATCACGAGGCAGGCACGGAACGGTTCCACCACGACATCGACCGTATCACCCCATTTAAACTGACCGAGAATGGTCTCGCGCGGATGCATCCGCCTGACTTCAATCAGATCCCCTTTGGTCAAGCCAATGGTCTCGTCCAGCTTCACAGGGATGGTCAGGCGATTCCACCCCAGATTGCGGAGCGACACAAAGCGGATGTCATCACTGCCACGACTCACGGCGTCCTTGCCATAGGGCTCCTCCGGGAGGACCATGCCGCTCACGAGAATATCGCGGTACCGTCGGTGCAGATTGTAAATCCGGGCCAGTCGCGGAAACTCATCATCGCGCAACAGCCAGGGACTGCCGTAAATTTCAGGCGCAAGAATCAGAGACCTGTTAAATGCCTGCTGGATCAGGGCGTCCTCCCAGTAATCCAAGCTTGATGACAGACAGACACCGTGATCTTCCGTCAGCCGCTTCAACCCGGGCGGCAAACCGCGACTGATCTCCCCTACCCGATTGTGAATGCCCGGCACCGGGTTCGGATTATAGACATCCGTATACATTTCCATACCTTCCCACAGGAACGTGGTGGCATGGGGCAGCCCCTCGCCTAGGTCTAGCCGGTGGTTCAGGAGAATCAAATCCGGTGAGTGCTTGCGGCACTCCGTCATCATCTCGACGAAGTATTTCACCTTTTCGGGCCGCAGCTTGCCGCAAACGGAATCGAACTTGAAGAGCTGGAACTTGTAGTCGCGACACAGGCTGACCATCTGCTCGATCCGCTCGTGCGCCTCTTCCTCGGTATCCCCGAATCCGTCCGGGCCGCCCCAGATCCCCAGCCGACAGCCGAACCGTGCCGCGGCTTCAGCAACCGGCCCAAACCCTCTAGGGAACTGGCGCTTGAACCGGTTTGATTTCATCGAACCGTAGAAGCCCGCGCCGTCGATCGCCCCGGCATCGAACGCATAGATATCCAGCTTCATACCAAACTCGTCGTGCATCCACTGGAAAAAAGCGAGGTTCGCCAAGGTCTGACGCTCGGTCGGTCCCTCATTGGTATGGTTGATCCAACTGAAATACTGCGCCAGCGAAGGCGTCGATTCATCGGCGCCGGGGTAGACTTTATCGGTCATGATTTCCTAACTCTCCTTGTTAAACCACTTCGTCGTCGCAATCCTCTCATGGTTGATGCGTGATTACCGGGATCGTCTCACCAGCCTTCGCCATCTCTGACTTGAGGCGCTCTGTATCAACTAACTATATGCGTGCGTCTTGAATACCGGCAATGGCAAAATCTAGACTTTTCGATTACATTTTAGAGCCTTTGCACATATCGCCGAGAGAGTAAAGTGAACCCCAAGTCCGACCTGATATTGACGCAAATACTTATTGCGGAATGACTAACACGAACGATCGCGAAGCGACCATGGGACCAATCCATTCCCCTTCTGCATAAATTTCACCATCAAGCCCCCGCAATTCTCGGCATCCACATGGGCTCCTTGCCAAGCTCGGCATGGATGTATTTCAGCAGCAGGTCCTGCTTTAGCATCTGACTGCCTGGATCATTCCACAAGTTGTTGATCTCCCCCGGATCCTGCTCAAGATCAAAAAGCTCGCCATAAGTCTGGTTGTAATAGACGGTCAGCTTGTAGCGTTTATTGACATAGGTCTTGAGATGCAGAGTCGTCGGCTGGTGATGGTTTTCCACAATCACATGATCCCTAACGGGCTGCGCATCCCCCTTCAGGGTCGCCCACTGGCTCTTGCCCGTCATACAGCGTGGAATATTGATTCCGGCAGCATCCAGGAAGGTAGGGGCCAGATCCACCAGACTGATCAGGGCATCCGTCCGCGTGCCCGGCGTGATGACTCCCGGAAGCCTGGCGACAAACGGCAACTTGATCATGTCCTCGTAGTGGAACGCGCCCTTGCCGCGTAATCCGTGCTGCCCGAAGAAATCACCATGATCGGTGGTAAAGATGACTAGCGTGTCCTCGGCCAATCCTAATGCATCCAACTTGTCCAGTACCTTGCCGATGAAGTGATCCAGCATGGAAACACAGCCGTAAAGAGTCGCCACCTTTTGGGCCGCATTGGCGTGTTTTGAAAGGTGTGAATGGATCCCGTGACAGTCGTTACCCCCCTCTTCCACGTACATCGAGCGATCGGGCTTGACCCGCTGCGTTAACTGGTGATGGGGAGGGTTCTGCGCGTGTTCGCCCTCTGTAACGATCGGCACGTTCACCTCAGCAGGATCATACATCGTTGCCCAGCGTTCGGGCATCGCGTTGGGACCGTGGGGGTCCGGATGACTCACCCACAGGAAGAAATTATCACCGTTCTGCTTGTACTCCTCGAGCCGGGCATTGGCCCGTTCGGTGATCCAGGCATCGTAATGGTATTCCTCAGGCAGACTCCAGACACCACCGTCCAAGGCATCTGGATTCCCGAAGTAATCCCGCCAGTTCTTAAGTCCCTTATCCTCCAGCCATATCGCGTAGTGCTGCCCGGCATTTCCATTCCCGTGATCCCGGTTCAAGTCGATGTCCTCGAATCCGTAAAATGGATCTTTAAAGGACCGCCAGAAATCAAGGTCTTCAAGAGCGGCCCTGCTTTCCAGGCTGGGATACGCTTCCGTCCCCTCAATCGGCTGGAAGTGGGCCTTGCCGACCAATCCGGTGCGGTAGCCTGCGGCCCGGAAATCATCGCAGACAACATGCACATCCTCCGGCAGCTTCGTCCCCAGTGCCCATGCGCCGTGTTGACTGGGGTACATTCCCGTGATGATCGAAGACCGGCTCGGGGTGCAGGTCGGATTCGGACAATAGGCCCGGTCGAATATCATCCCGCCCGCCGCAAGCCTGTCCAGGTTCGGCGTCTTCACTGCCGGATTGTTGTACCCCATGCACGAATAATGATGCTGATCACTGGTGATCAGAAGGATATTCTTTTTCTTCGTTGTCATCTCGATCTAATCTCCGGTAACGATTCAGCCATTCCGCCAGGCGCGCCGCAACATCTTTCCGCTCTTCCCAAAGATTGTTCGCTTCGTGCGGGTCGGCCACAATATCATAAAGCTGACCCGGTGAGCCTGGTACCGGCCTGGATCCGCGAGGCGTAGGCCAGCCGCCAGAATCCAGGCATTCGTGAATCAGCTTCCAGCGTCCCTGGCGGATAGAAAACACACCGAAGCTGGAATGATGAACCACTGCCTCCCGGACGGGGCTGTCTGAATTTGCTTTTCCAAGCAGGACAGTCAGGATGTTACAGCTGTCTTCGGCGGCGTCATCCGGAAGATCGACTCCGGCAAGCGCTGCACACGTAGCCACCACGTCGGTCAGGCAGATGAGTTCGTTACTGGTTGTCCCTCCGGCAATCATGTCCGGACACCGGGTTATAAACGGCATACGGTGTCCGCCATCCCATATATGCGCCTTGTATCCCCGCCAGTCGCCGTTCGATTTGTGATCATAACAGCGGTATGTATATTCGTTCCTGCCATCTCCGGAGACAATCCGGCGCCCGCTGGCATCAAGCGCGAAATCACCCGGCAGGGCACCGTTGTCGCTGGTAACGATCACCAGCGTATTATCAAACTGCCCCGTTCGCTCCAGAGTCTCGGTGACCTGCCCGACTACCCAGTCGAACAGCCACACCAGATCACCGCGCGATCCGGCTTTACTCTTGCCGATAGCGAAATCCGGAACAAATTCCTGCTGGCACGGCTCATGCGGTGCATTCGGAGCGAGGTAAAGAAAGAAAGGCGCCTCTTTACCCTTCCGGCCTTCAATATAGGCACACGCTTTTCGGGTTATAATCGGGTCAGCATCCTTGGTCACCCAGCTGCTGCCCATCATCCCGCGCCACTGCCCGGATTTCCCGACGCCGACAGGTCCGTCCTTTCCTGTTTCAAAGAAAGAAAAGGACTTATCCACAAAATGCCTGTTCTCGATGAACCCGTATGGCGGCGCACAAGTACCACAGCCGGCATTGTAGTAGGAATAATCGAACCCCAAGTCCGACGGCCCTCCATCAACCGGTCGGCTGAAATCCACCGTTTCTTCAATCTCCGTTGGATTTCCATCTTTGTCGTGGAATGTAAGGCCTACGTGCCATTTGCCTATACAGGCCGTGTGATATCCTTTTGCCTTGAGCATCGACGCCAGGGTCAGGCGCCCAGGCTCAATCAGTGGCCGTTCATACCCGCCGCTAACCCCCTCTTTAAGGCGTGTCCGCCAACAGTAGCGGCCTGTCAGCACTCCGTACCTGGTCGGCGTGCAGATCGATGAAGGCGCATGCGCATCTGTAAAAATCATGCCTTCTGCAGCCAGACGGTCCATGTTCGGTGTGGGGATCCTGCTCTCGGGATTGTAGCAGCCCACGTCGCCATAGCCCATGTCGTCGGCCATGATAAATACGATGTTCGGGTTCTTCCTCATGTGTTTCCTTCAAACCGCACCTTGCACCTTTTTATCCCTTGAATTCAGATGCATCGGCTGTCAGTTGCTTTACCGGGCCTTCAAAATCAAGCCGTATCACCAGTGTCTCCCCGCTGTCGAGCAGATTTCGCGGCAGTCCCTTGATCCAGAGGAAACATTTTTCTTTTTGCCAGTGGACCGGAAGCATGTCTGTTGAGCACTCCAGTGCTTCGCGCGTATTGAGAAGCATCGCCTTTCGCGGAAGCACATCAAAGGGCGGCAGGACAAGCGCATCGGCCTTGACCGGGCTTTTCAAGTGCACATAAACGGTGTTGTCCCGCCGTGTCAGCGATACATCGTTTCTGGCGGCGAGCTCGGATGCCGGCACCGTGTCGTCGAATGCCTCGCGAACCTTGCCATACCAGCTGCCGATCTCCCTTAATATCTCAACCACCGTGTCCGGGATCCTGCCCGTGCCGTCGGGTCCGACATTCAGCAAATAGTTCGCGCCCTTGCTCAGCATATTGTCGATGCTCTGGATCAGGTAGGACGTCGAGTAATAGGACTCGTCCTTGCGATAGCCCCAGCTCTGTGTGCCAACGGAATTGCAGGCTTCCGTGTGCCGGGCAAAGCCGCTGGCAGCCTTCTCCATATCGTGCCCGTACTCCCGCTCCGGCGTGCCAAAGTCGCCTTCATCGAAACCACGGTTGTTGATCACGATATTAGGCTGCCGCGATCTAATCAGCTGGTTCACGGAAGGATCACGGTATTCCGGCACATTCATGTCCCAGAACCAGTGGCGCACTTCCCCGTAGTTGGTGCAGAGCTCGGTCACCTGCGCCTTGAGGAAATCCATGTACTTATCCCAGTCGGGGCTGTCGGCTGGTTGCGATGGTATCTCGTGATGGCGACCCTCGTTCGGATAATTCGGTTGGTGCCAGTCCACAACGGAGTAATAAATCCCCAAGGGGAAGTTGCGACGGTGACAGGCATCCGCAAACTCACGGATGATGTCTTTGCCGTAGGGCGACTTCATCACATTGAAAGCGGTTTGCTTCGTGTCCCAGAGGCAGAACCCGTCGTGATGCTTGGCGGTCAGACACGCATATTCCATCCCGACCTCTTTAGCCAGATCGATAATAGCGTCGGGATCCCAGACGGTCGGATTGAAGCGTTTGATGAGCTTGCCGTACTCCTCGCGTGGGATGCGCCTGCGCATCTGGTCCTGCTCGTGCCAGCCTTCAATCGCGTACAGCCCGAAATGCAGGAACAATCCCAATCGTCTGCACGAAAACCATTAATCCCAATCGTCTGCACGAAAACCATTCCGTCACTGCGTCTGTGCTACTCATAATTTCCTTAGGAGTCGTTCATAATTTAAGTTTACAATACACGAGGTCGGATTCCGTAATTCCACTCTGGATGAAAGTCCGCCCTGATGATATCAAGCTTCTGTAGCTCCTCATCGGAAACCTTTTTCCCGCACGCATATTCGCTGCTGCTTTGCTCCGCCTTGATTTTAAGCCCTGTTGTTGTGGTCGTCGCCGCGATCAGGCTGACAATCACCTCTACGGAAGTCAGCGGACGTCCCCGCCAGTTCATTGATATCACAGAAAACATCCGGTGCTCAATTTTATTCCACTTGCTGGTGCCGGGCGGAAAGTGGCAAACGCAGATATTCAGGCAGGCTTCGTCAGCGAATTTCTGCAGTGCCGCTTTCCAAAGTCTGTTGCGCGAACCGTTACTGCCTCCGCCATCTGCGTTGATCATCAGCGAGTGGGCATGCGGATAGCGGTGCTGCCCCATCTCCCTCCACCACCGGTGAATGCTGTCGACAGCAAATTCTGCTGTGTCATGGCTGATTCCCACGTTTACAAACCCTTCGTTGGCTGCGATGTCATAAATCCCGTATGGCGTCGCTCGCCCGTTTTCATTGATGAAATCATAGACTTCCACGTTTTCCGGATTCCCGCTTGGCCGGTATTCTTGTCCGTTGTTCTTGAAGTTCCCGACCAGTTCCTTTTTCTTTGCATCTACTGAAATGACAGGCTGTTCCATTTCAATGAACGCCTCGGCTACTTTGCTGATATGCCCGAATTGTTCGTCCCGGTCGGGTCCCTTCCCGCCCTCATGCGACTTCTTGTTAGATTGAAGAGTGAACCCCATGTTTTCGAGCAACTTTCCAACCGTCACATGTCCAACCGAATGCCCTGTCGCAGACAACTCCGAAGCCAGTTTGCGAAGACTCTTGCTTGTCCAGCGCAAAGGCGACTCAGGATCGCCTCGCTCATGGGGCGAGACAAGCTGTAGCAACGCGTCTTCGAGCGTTGCGTCCTTGATGACCAACTCCTTCCTCCCCCCGCCTTCTTTCCGTTGCCTCTCAGGGGAGGATGTGACTGGCGTATCGTTCTCAAGCTCACGAATCCCGCTGTAAATCGTGGGGCGTGATAGCCCGGACACCCCGGCAACAAGACTGACACCGCCTCGCGGCAGATTCATCGCCAACGCACTTGAGACCAGCCGGAACTCCCGCTCACCAAGCCGCGGCCGCAATGCCAGAAAGTAATCCTTGTAACAGATAGTATTGTCCATTTGATCCTCCCGTTTAATTGACAGGAGAATATCAAACGTCAATCTGCTATGTAAATGTTATTATTGAGCGACTCCTTAGCTCGGATGCCTGTGATTGCCAACCATTTGTTTTTTGGCATGGTTGCTGCCCGTGCCGGACGATGAGCTTGGCGAACTGGACGAGAAGCACCGGCACTTCGTGTCGGTCTGCGAGTTGTGTGCCCCTCAGGATCATATGGCCAGTTCTCAAGCGACAACCGACCACAGGCGATTCACGAGGTGTATGGTGGGTACTTGAGTCAATCAGCCACCCAGCATAAAAAAAAGGGGGTCCGGTAAAGGAAACCCCTTAAAAAGTGGTAGCGGGGGTTGGATTTGAACCAACGACCTTCAGGTTATGAGCCTGACGAGCTACCAAGCTGCTCCACCCCGCAATCATATTGCTATCCGCATGCTGATTGGATCAGCACGGTTCGGTAATGTAAGCGATAACGGAGCAGAATGCAACCGAAAAATGAAAGTTTTTCTAAACGGCCAATATGGGAGACTCGACGGCCTCTGGGCGTCCGCGATCACCGAGCGCGGCTACGATGTGACCTTTGCGCGGTGCGGCTCGCAAGGACGCTCGCCCTCCGGTTATCCCGTGCTTGCCTTTTGGGGCGGTCTGGCATAGCCTGAAGGGCGTTTGGTTAATGAAAGGACCCGCTTCAACATGCTATGGGCGACTGACGATATCCGAATTGATGCGCTTAAACCCCTGATCCCGCCGGCGATCCTGATGGAGGAACTGCCGCTGCATGATCAGGAATCCGAACTGATCGCCAAAAGCCGCCGCGAGATCGCCGACTGCCTTCATGGCCGCGATCCGCGCCTAGTCTGCATTGTCGGTCCCTGCTCGATCCACGATCCGCAGGCGGCAATCGACTATGCCGCACGCCTCAAGATGCAGGCGGACCGCCTGGCGGACGACCTGCTGGTCGTGATGCGCGTGTATTTCGAGAAGCCACGCACGAGCGTGGGATGGAAGGGCCTGATCAACGATCCGTTCATCGACGGCAGTTTCGCCATCAACAAGGGCCTGCGCATCGCCCGGCAGCTCCTGCTGGA
>JAIFLS010000208.1 GCA_020048935.1 bacterium
TCGGTTGCCGGATGGATGCCGTCGAGCTTTCGGTGGGGCAGTTCGCCACCTGTTCGGTGCTCAGCTTGATCGCCGCCGTGATCGATGAGCCCAACGCCTTTGCCGGGCTGAGGCCTGCGCTCATTCCGATCCTCTATGGCGGGCTCATGTCCACGGGCGTGGCGTATACCCTGCAAGTGGTGGCACAGCGGACCGCCCATCCGGCCCATGCCTCCATCATCCTTTCCATGGAAGCACTTTTCGCCGCCATTGGCGGTGTAATGTTGCTTCACGAACCGGTTACCGGGCGCCTGCTCATCGGTGGGGCGCTCATGTTTTCCGGCATGATCTGCTCTCAATTGGAACCTAGGAAACAGTGCGCATCAATGAACAGGGAGGTAGGAAATGACAGAGATTAAGCAAATGAAATCGCCGCGGTTGTATGTGAAGGCGATTGCCGGACGGGTGATCGAGGATGCCGAGGGACTGGTAGGCCGGAAGCCGCTGGCCGAAAGGACGGAAAGTACTTGGCAGCATGGTACGCGCCAGATCGACTCGCAGCTTGGCTGCCTGACGAGCGCCTGGGTGCTGACGCGCGATCCGCGCTATCGCCAGGCGGCGATCAAACATCTAGGCGGGCTGCTCGCGTGGAACCAGATCAGTTGCGAGGCCAACGAGGCCACGCCGGTCGATACCGTGATGCCGTTCTGCCTGAGCTACGGTGAATTGTCGGCAACCGTCGGCCTCATGTATGACCTTTTCCGTCCGGAATTGACCGATGCGGAGAAGGCGGTATTCTTCGCCGTGCTGGACAAGTTCCTGATGCGGGCGGCGGTCAATGCTCTTGATGCCGCGCCCTGGTGGGCCAACAAGGAATGGTCGAACTGGAACGGGGTTTGTGCCGGCGGAATCGGGATCATGGCGCTGGCGTTCCATGGTGATCATGCCGATGCCGCGCGACTGCTCCCGTTCGTCGAGCAGTCGCTGGGTGAATATTTCAAATCCTACATCAAGAACGGCGGCGGCTGTCATGAAGGCACCGGCTACTGGAACTACGGCATGAACTACGCCATGCGGTATGTGCTGAGCTGGGAGCGGTGCACCGGCAGGAAGCACCCTGCGCTTAAAATCCGCCAGATCGCCCAGTCGCTCTTCTTCCCGCTGGATTTCACCGGGATCAGTTTTGGCGACAACGACGGCTGGGGTCCCTCCTGTTTCTACTTCCTGCTGGCTAAGCGACTGAACGTGCCGCAGGCGGCCCTGAATGCGGCCACTTACTTGCTGAATCAGGCTGAGCCTAGCCATGGCCGGCGTGATGGCCGCGCGACGAATGGCGAGCTGCTATATGCCGCCGAAGCGATACCGACACAGGCCGAAATGGACGCGTTGAAGAAGGCGCACAACCTGCAGAAGGTGCCGGTGGCACGCGTCTACAAGGGCATGGACTGGGCGGCGCTGGCGGATGACGAGGCGTTTCCTCGTTTACGCCTGGCTCTGCGCGGTGGATCGAGCACGATCGCGGGTCACGGGATGCTTGACTTGCTGAGCTTCCGTTGCCGCGTCAATGGTGCCTTGATGATCACCGACCAGCAGGACGGTCCCTATCTGGCCTCGACCTTTACCAAGCGGGGTACCGACCTTTACGGCCGTAGTGCGGCCTCGAAGAGTACGCTGTTCATCGACGGCCTAGGGTGCGACGGTAACGTCACCTGCGACAAGACCGAGGTGGTCAAGGGCGACGGTCTGCTGGGTATCCGCATCGACGCCTCGCATATCTACCTGCCGCGCTGGAAGGATAAGTTCGTCGGGAGGCTGGTGCTGATGGTGGAGAACCGGTACTGGCTGGTGGTTGATCACATGCTGGGTGCGAATGAGGTCGACAAGCACTGGATGGAGTCGCGCTTCCACACGCTGGCCGAGAGCAGTCAAGGGCGGGACTCGGTATCGCTCACGAGCGGCAAGGAACGCATGCAGATGACCTTTGCCGCGCTAGGGCAGGGCGCGCTACAGCAATCGCTGGGGATGCCCTCGACGTCAACCATGCCGCAGACCACCATCTTCCGCTGGATGGGGTGCAGCGGACTGGTCGATAACCTGCACGTGGTTGCCCTGAATCCCGGTGCACGGAAACTGGGTGTCGCCATCAGCAGGCTCAAGGCAAACCGCTACGCCATCGACGTCAAGGAGCCCGGTGGCCAAAGCCGCCGGATCGTGCTTGATACGCAATTACGGCTGCGGACTGTTTAGTTTGTTTCGGCTCTTTTTTGCCGCTCCCACCGGCCTTAAGCCGGTGGTGAGTAAAGTTGAATGGAAAGGGTTGTTATGTTTACACCGGATTACCGTCATGTGGCGGATGTGATGCGCAATCGGCGGCCGGGTCGGCTGCCGCTATACGAACATTTTGTCAGCGAACGCGTCATGGAGGGCATACTCGATGTACGGTTTGCGGAGTTGCGTCGTGGCGATGCGGCTGACCGCTTGGAATTCTACCGGAATTTCTGCGGTTTCTTCCAGAAGATGACGTATGACACGGTCTCGTTCGAATTCGGGATCACCAGTGTTTTGCCAGGTGGCGGCGCGCTGTCGGGCGGCAAGCCCGGTCCGATCCAGTGCCGGGCGGATTACGAGGCCTATCCCTGGGCGGAGCTTCCGCGGCTTTACTGGGAAAAGGCGGCTCCACAATTCGATGCTCTTGTGGCCAGCCTGCCTCCCGGCATGAAGGCCATCGGCGGCGTTGGCAACGGTGTCTTTGAAATCAGCGAGGATCTGGTGGGGCTCGAGTATCTGCCTTATATGCAGGCGGATTATCCGGAGATTTATTCCGACGTGTACTGCCGGATTGGTGAACTGATGGATGCCATCTGGGACACTTTCCTGCAGCGCTACGGCTATGCATTCGTGGCCGGGCGGTTCGGTGATGATCTCGGGTTCAAGTCCTCGTTGCTGACGCACCCGTCAACGCTCAGGGATCATGTGTTTCCCGTCTACAAGCGCATCATCGACCGCGTACACGGGGCGGGACTGCCCTTCCTGCTGCATTCCTGCGGCTGCATATTCGAGGTCATGGACGACATCCTGGCGCTGGGAATCGACGCCAAGCATTCCAATGAGGACGGCATCGCGCCCTTTGAGCGCTGGATCAACGACTACGGTGACCGGATCGGCTTTTTTGGTGGCTTCGATATGGACTTCCTCTGTTCGAAGGACGAGGATACCGTTTACCGGACCGTTTGTGAGCAGGGACGTCGATTCCGCGACCTGGCCAAGGGCTTCGCGCTGGGGTCGGGCAACTCGATCCCGGACTACGTACCGGTTGAGAATTACCTGGCCATGATCCGGGGTGCGCAGACGATAAGGGCGGAAGAATAGACAAGAATAGAATCGAACATCCAACACCCAACGCCCAACACCCAACGCCCAAACTGGGGAGTCTTTACTTGGAAGTTGGGCGTTGGATGTTGGTTGTTGGGCGTTGAAATGAATTGAAGTTATTGATGAGGTGCTCATGCTTAAGCCATTGGTTGAGACGCTGGTTGCCCCGTCTGTATTTCGCCGGACAGATGACGGACTGCTGTTCGTCGCGTTTCCTCGCGCGGCCTTCGGTACGTTGATCATTCCGTTGGCGGCACGGGCGGAGCCGTTCACACTGACCGTGCATCTGGGGGAGAAGCTCGACGCACAGGGCCGCCTTGATCGTCAGCCTCCCGGCACGATCCGGTACCGATGTGTCACTCAGACAGTTGTCGCTGGCGAGACTCTCTGCCGCCTGGTGATCCCGCCCGATGCACGCAACACGGGGCCGGCGGCCATCCGGATGCCGGCGGCCATTGGCGAGGTCATGCCGTTCCGCTATGCCGAGATCGAATCGGCTGCGGAGCTCGATCATGCCGACATCCGCCAAGTGGCGGTGCATTACCCCTTCGATGACGATTCTTCTGACTTCTCCTGCAACGACGAGGTGCTCAACGCGGTGTGGGACCTTTGCAAGTACAGCATCAAGGCGACTACATTCTGCGGGGTCTATGTCGATGGCGACCGCGAGCGCATTCCCTACGAGGGCGATGCCTACATCAGCCAGCTCGGTCATTACGGCGTGGATCAGGAATACGATTTCGCCCGTTACTCGACCGCCTATATGATTTCGCATCCCACCTGGTGCACCGAATGGCACCTTCATTCGGTCATGATGGCCTGGATGGATTATCTTTATACGGGGCAGGTCGATGCGCTGGACCCGCATTACGAGGCCTTGCGCGCCAAGACCCTGATCGACTTCGCTCGGGCCGATGGACTCATCAGCGTCGATCCCGCCTTGAGGACGCCGGAAATGGAAGCCCGGCTGGAACCGCATTTCGCGAGCGGCATCATCAAGCGCGACATCCGTGACGTCGTCGATTGGCCGCCCGGCTCGTTCACCAACGGAGGAACCGGCGAGCGAGACAACCATGAGATGCGGCCGGTCAACACCGTCGTCAACGCCTTTCATGCCCATGCATTGCGTCTGATGGCGCGAATTGCCGCGGTTCTGGGACGTAATGCGGATCAGCGGCTGTTCGCCGGGCAGGCGGAGCGCGTCATGAGCGCGATCAACGCGACATTGTTCGATACCGACCGCGGCGTCTACATCGACGGCGAGGGTTCGCAACATGCCTCCTTGCACAGCAGCATGTTCATGCTGGCGTTTGACCTGGTTCCGGCGGCGCGTCGGCCGGCGGTGCTGGCCTTCGTCAAGTCACGTGGCATGGCCTGCAGCGTGTACGGGGCGCAGCACCTGCTGGATGCGCTTTACCTGAATGGCGAGGCCGAGCATGCCTTGCAACTGATGACCGCCCGTCACGACCGCAGTTGGTGGAACATGATCCTGGAGGGTTCGACGATGACCCTCGAGGCCTGGGACTGGCGCTACAAGAACAACCTCGACTGGAACCACGCCTGGGGTGCAGCCCCGGCCAATATCATTCCGCGCTACCTGCTGGGTGTCCGCCCACTGGAACCCGGATTTGCCAAGGTTCTGATCCAACCGCAGCCGGGCTCGCTAGTATGGGCGAGGGGGCGCGTGCCGACGAACCGCGGCCCGATCGGGATCGAGATCCGCAACGAGCCGGGGTTGCCTTTTGTGCTGGAAGTCGAAATCCCACCGGGAATGACGGCCCGGGTCGGCCTTCCGTGCGGTGGTCCGGTTGGTCATGGCATCACGCTGGATGGCAGGCCGGTGCCAGCCGAGGCTGAAGGGAGTTTCCTGTATATCGACGGTGTGAGTGCCGGGCTCCATTGCATGACGGTAATCTCGGTGCCGCCCGCCGGCCTTGAGCCGGTGGAGGCTGACGTTGGGTGAAGGTTGCGTCCTCCATTACTTAACTTCCTTCACCACCGGCGCAAGGCCGGTAGGATCGCGTCACCATTCCTTCATCGCTGGTGCAAAGCTGGCGCGATCGTGTCGCAATAATTCCCCTTGATTGACGCAATGACGTGGTGTTGGTTTGTCTCTTGTTTGGGTACACTCGTCCTGAGTTGGAACTTTATATGAAGAACCTGGGATGTAACTATGCGTGCGAGTGTCTTTTTATTCGGATTTGTTTTTCTTCTGGTGTCGGCCCCGATCTTGCTGGCGCAGCGTGCCGGTGAAGAGATTCTTTATCCCGGTCCGGACTTTGCCAAGCTCGATACGTTCGAGTCGCTAAACCTGCAGGATGCGGACAAGCTTTATGGCAAAGCTGATTACACGGGAGCCTACGCCGCCTACAAGGCTTACTCTTTTGAGTTCGCCAAGAGCCCGGCGCTGCCTTACGTGCTGCTACGGATGGGCCGCTGTCTGCACCAGCTCGGCAAGCGGCATGCGGCGATCACGGAGTATCAGGGTGTCGTTGATTATTTCCCGGACGATGTGCGCTATGCGGCGGCCGCCTTGTACTATATCGGGGAATGTCATGCACAGAACGGTGAAGAGGATAAGCGGACCGCCGTCTGGGCGCGCATGGTCAAGGATGAGGATTACGTCTCACAGCCGAATTCTGGTACGGCCCTGATGCACCTCGGGCGGATGATGGAGAAGCTCGAGAAGTTCGAGGAGGCGATGGAATATCACTCGCGCACGGCCGTTGCCTTTGCCCAGAGCAATCAGGGTGCGGCGACTGAAGCCCGCAATTCCGTGATTTACCATTACGCAGTCCGTAGTCCCAATGACGAAAAACTCAAGGCTTTTTTCACTGCGACCGGTGCGTTTGGGCACTATCAGGGCAAGGCCGATAATCCGCAGGATGACCACCGGTATTGGGGTACGGCGCTGGACCGGGCATTGAATTCGAAGAACGAGAATGCCTGCCGCTACTGGAGTGAGCGGATGGGTGACCGCTTCGCGGATAACGACGGCCTGCGCATGCAATGGTTTGGCGCCCAGATGGTGTTCGAAAAGGATCGTTCAAAATGGCTTGCGCGGATGGATAAGCAGTTTGCCCAGCAGCCGGCCTCGATAGGCCGGATCCTGCAGTGGTGTGATCACTTCCGGAATGAGAACCGGGGGGATCTGAAATACCGTTCAGAGTTCTTCGCGAAGCACGCTAAACCGCTCCTGGCGGGGATGAAATTCAACGAGAAGTTGAATCTGATGGACCAATTGCGGCGGCTTGAGATGGATGGCGAGTCACAGGCGGCGATGCGGTCGGTCAGCACGGAGGGCTTGAGCGACGATGAGATCAAGAGCTTTGCGATGTTCGTCAGCAATTACGAGGGGGAGGACGGTTTCCTAAGGGTGATTCAAAAGGCCAAGGATCCGATGTTCGCCGCGAAGTCCCGGTATGACTATTATTGGAACGGCGGCGGCCGAGGTCTCCGGGATGCCAACAAGGCATTGGCGGAGATCCCGGGGCTGAAGAAGGATCCGAAGTATGCCGGACAGGGGCTGGTGTGGTCCGAAGGCGAACTGCTACAGCGTCTTGGCCGTCACGAAGAGGCCATCAAGGCGTATCAGGCGGCCAACAAGCAGCCGGATACCACCTGGGCGGTCACCGATTGCCTGATTGCGCTCAAGCAATACGGCGAGGCGATCAAGAATGTGCAGGGGCTGGAGTCGGTGGGGGGCGGGGTGGCTGCGCAGGCGGCGCTCAAGGTGGCGGATATCTACCGGATTTCGGGGGATAAGGGTAAAGAGGT
>JAIFLS010000209.1 GCA_020048935.1 bacterium
GATATCACCCACGAACTTGATCTGGAAAAGCGTGTGATGCACAGCCAGAAGATGGCCGCGCTCGGGCAGTTTGCGCATCGGGTCGCGCACGATATGACCAACGCGCTGTCAATCATACTCGGCAGCGCTGATATTATCTCCCGAACGGCGCAGAATGACACCACTATGCAAATGCTTGGCAATATCACCGAGTCCGTTGAACGTGTTTCAGGTCTTGCCGCAAACCTTATGGCGTTTGCCAGTCCGGGCCGGATGAAGCTGCGCAGGCAGCTCGTTGACAGGTGCATAAAGAGCATGAAGGAGATCATCGAAAAGGCTTGCCACCCGAATGTGATCGTCAGTTATGATCTGGAACCCGGACTTTATGCTGAGATTGATCCGGATTATCTGGAGCAGGTCGTCATGCATGTGGTGATTAATGCCACAGAGGCAATAGCAACTCACGGGGCGCTTAAAATCCGAAGCAGGAGGGGGCGGATGCCCGCTCACCTGGCCTCGCTCGGTGGTGCCGAGGACCTCGAGCAGGGCCCTGCCGTCCTGCTCGAGATTTCGGATAACGGCGCAGGGATGACTGCGGAGGAATGCTCTCACGCCTTCGAACCGTTCTTCAGCACGAAGCGCGACAAAAGAAGGAATGCAGGGTTGGGGCTTGCTACAGTATACTCGATTATCACGCAGTTTAACGGCGACGTGCATATCACCAGCACCAAGGGAAAAGGGACGACTATCCATATAACCCTTCCGCTGGTGGACTGAGGTTCCAGCCTTTTCAAAGGCTAGTATCGCATGAAAACGCCCCTGCACTGTTCATATTCAGAATTGACTTTACACGTGCTGTGAACAATACTCACCGCACAAATGAAACCAAACAAAACCATTATCTTTCTCGGCGACGGCATGGCCGACGAGCCGGTAGAGCGCCTCGGAAGGCGAACCCCCCTGCAGGTCGCGCATACACCGGGTATGGACGCCATCGCCCGCGCGGGCCAGAGTGGGACGCTGTTCACCCTCCCCGAAGCCTTCCCCACCAGCAGCGACGTCGCCAATATGTCCGTGCTCGGCTGCGATCTGGCAACCGAGTACTGCGGACGCGGTGCCCTCGAGGCGGTCAGCCAGGGGATCCCGCTCAAGCCGGGGGATATCGCCTTCCGCGTGAACTTCACAACAACCGACGCCGGCATCCTGACCGATTTCTCGGGGGGACACGTGCCTCAGACCGATGCGGAAGCACTGATCCGCGCACTCAACGAGAAGCTGGCGACAGCGCAGATCCGTTTCTATCCGGGGGTCAGTTATCGCAACCTGCTCGTTCTCTCGGGCCCGGACTTCTCGACCGAGATCACCGCCGAAAAACCGGATGACAACCAGGGCAACCGCGTCGACGAGCACCTTCCCACGGTCAACGGCGCCCGCGGTGGACATACGGCGGAAACCCTTATCCGGCTCATGCGCGAGGCCGCCGCCATCCTGGAGGATCACTCGGTCAACTGCCTGGCCCGCGCGGAAAAGCGTTCCCCCGCCAACGGGATCTGGCCATGGAGCGGTGGCAACTCGACGGCGATCCGGAAGCTGCGTGACAAGTACGGCATCACGTCCTCAGTCATTTCCGCCGTGGACGTGATCAACGGTCTCGGACGCTGTCTCGGCATGGACGTTATCAGCGTTCCCGGCGCCACCGGCTACATCGACACCAATTACGAGGGCAAGGCCGATGCCGCGCTCGCCGCGCTGGAGACGCACGATTTCGTTTATCTGCACGTCGAGGCGATCGACGAGGTTTCCCACGCCCAGGATCTCGATCTGAAGATCAAGACGATCGAGGAATTCGACCGGCGCGTGGTCTGCCGGGTGCTCGACGGTATCAAGGGCAAGCCCGTCACGACCGTCGTCCTGCCGGACCATCCGGTCCCGGTCCGGCTTGGCAAGCACACGCGTACGCCGGTCCCGGTATCGATTGCCGGGCCGGGATGGACGGCAGACACGGTGGCGACCTTTGACGAGGTATGCTGCCTCGACGGGGCTCTTGGCCATCTCGTCAACGACGACCTGATGACCCGCCTTTTCGGCCCGCCCCGGCGTGACGAAAGTAAATGGCTAGGGACTAGGCGCTAGGGGCTAGTTGAATGCGCATCCAAGAAATTCACTAACCCCTAACTCCTAACGCCTAGCTCCTAACCCCTTACTACTAACCCCTGCCCCACAAGGATTCCACATGATCACAACCGAAAACGAACTACAGGCGCTCTGCCGCCGGGCACGGGAACACGGGCGCGTCGCCATCGATACCGAATTCTTCTGGGAGCGCACTTTCTACCCGCAACTGGGGGTTGTCCAGATCGGACTCACCGAGGATGACCTGCACCTGGTCGACGCCGTCGCCCTGCCCACCCTGCCCGGTCTAGGCGAGGTGCTGGCGGATCCGGATACCGAGCTGATCCTGCACGATGCCGTGCAGGACCTGCAGATCCTCGCCCGCCACACCGGCAGCCTGCCGCGGCGTGTGTTCGACACCCGCCGGGCCGCCGGCCTCGCAGGGTTGTCCTCCACGCTCTCCCTGGCCAACCTGCTGACCGATCAGCTAGCCGTCAACCTGGCCAAGGCGGAAACCCGCAGCAACTGGCTGCAGCGCCCGCTCAGCAACGAGCAGGTTGAATACGCCCTCGACGACATCCGGCACCTGCCCGCGCTGTGCGATACCCTGCGTGCCCGTGCGACCGGGCTTGGCAACGGCGATGCACTTGCGGAGGAGATGCAGGCTTACGACGATCCCGCGATTTATGCCGATGCGCTACCCGAGGCCGTCTATACACGATTCAAGGCCAGCCGCCTGCGTCCCCGGCAGCAGGCCTTGCTGTATACGCTGGTGGCGTGGCGCGAGGAGAAGGCACGCCGCCGCGACCGTCCACGCGGGCACATCATGCAGAACGGCGACCTGATGGCTATCGCACAGCACGCGCCAGCCGACGACGCCGCGCTCGATGGCGTCCGTGGCCTTGCCCGCAATACGCTGCAGCGGCACCGACAGGCCATACTCGACGCTATCGCCGTCGCAGATCAGCTTCCTCCGGGAACACTCCCGGATGCGGACGAGGCCAACGATCGTCTCGGGGCCGCGATCAAGCAGAAGATCCAGGAACGGCAACAGGCGATCGCCTCGCTTGCCACACAATCCGGTATCGACCCGGCACTGGTCGGAACCAAGGCAGACATCACCGCGCTGGTGCGTTTCGAGACGGGCGACACCGCGTCCCCCCCCCCGCGGCGGCTGACCACCGGCTGGCGGGCAAGGCTGCTGGCGAATCAATCATCTGAGGCCCGTTAAGGTAGCCCAGTTGCGCCGCAACTGAGGCAACAGGACGCGCGTACGATTATTCAAAGCCCCGCGGGCATGGCAAATAACCGTCCGCTTACAACGCAGGAGCCACGCTCGCGGCGCGAGCGGGCTACGTTGAACGCAATATCCAGAACCCTGCCAATGCAACGGCCGTATTCAGCAGCATCCCCCAGGCGATATCGACCACTGCCAGCCCGGCAGGCCATCCGCGAACGGTTGCCAGATTGGTGAGGTCATAGGTCGCATACGTGAACAGCCCGTACAGCGCCCCGCGCAGCAACAGACAGCCAACACCCGACCCGCCTTGCACCGCCGGAACGGTAACGAACACCATGACCCCGATCACATGCACTGCATAGAACAGCAGGGCGACCGGCCAATTGACCGCCATGTCGATGACACCCGCCAGACGGGAATGATAGAAATCGCGCGCCACCACCCCCAGCCAGACCATATCCAGCAACAGGAACACCATCAGGCTGCCACCCCAGGTCACGAATAGTTTGAGCATATTCCGATCTCCTTATTTCAACTCCCAACAACCAACATCCAAAGCCCAACATCCAAGTAAAGACTCCCCAACTTGGGCGTTGGTTGTTGGGCGTTGGTTGTTGGATGTTCGATTCGATTCTTCTCCAGTTACCAACCTGTTTTTGCCCAACCCAGTGCGTGGCTGGCTTTCGACTTTCCCTATTTCGACTTTTCACTGCGGCTCAGCGGCCGCAGCAGCCGGGTGCGTAGCCGACTTGGCAGCACCGCCACCACCCTCAAAATCAGAGCGAATAGTACCGGGAACCGGATCTCGTGCGACCGCCGCTCCATCCCCTTGCGAATGGAGCGGGCTGCCGTCTCGGCGCTGATCTGCATCGGCATGGGGAAATCGTTCAGATCCGTCAACGGGGTCTTGACAAAACCCGGGCAGATGATCGAGACATCAATCTTCTGCGGCAGCAGATCGACCCGCAGCGCCTGGAGGAAATAGCGGATAGCCGCCTTCGAGGCCCCGTACGCCTCGGCCCGCGGCAATCCCGTGTAGGCCACGGTACTGCTCATACCCACCAGATGCGGGGCATTGCCTTCGCGCAGCAGCGGCAGGGCGGCCTCGACTCCGTAGACGAATCCCATGAAGTTGATGTCCATCACCCGCTTGATCATCCCCGCATCAAACACGGGCAGATCCACGTACTCGCAGATACCCGCGTTGAATACCACCGTGTCGAGCGCCCCGAACCTGGCACGGATCTGCTCTCCCGCGACCAGATTCTCCTCGCGACTGGCAACATCCAACGGAGCCAGCATCACCTCGGCTGGCTTGCACGCGTCCGCCACGGCCTGCAACCGACCCCGGTCGCGCCCGGAGATCACCAGTCGTGCGCCGGCACGCGCCAGCTCAATCGCCAGCGCACTGCCAATACCGGAAGACGCCCCCGTAATCCAGATCCGCCGCCCCTGCATCGTCTGTCTACCGCTTGTGCTCATGCTACCCCCTTCTTCGTCAAACCCATTATCACGGCTCGCGAGGACGCTCGCCCTCCAGGTCTTCTGTCATCCGCTTTCTGTCTTCCGTCCTTCGTCTTCCGTCTGTTTTTCGACTTTACCTCATGTTCCCTGTCATGCCCTTGTATAGGGCCTTGTCTAGCGGTTTGCCGCCAAGCCAGATCCGGAAGTAGGCGTCCGCGAATTCGTCACCCGGTATCAGTCCCCGCCGTTTTCCATTGAGATCGAGAGCGGTGCCTTGACCGGGCACGAAATAGAGCAGATAGCGGTCGCCTGGCTCGACCGCCGCGAAATAGCTGCCCATTTCATCGATCTGCGCCTTGAAGCGGGAATAGGTTTCGCTGGACAGTTCTTCCTTCAAGGTTTCATCGGAGGCAAGGGCAAACTGTTCGCCAGCGATTCGGACGTAGTAAACGAACTCTAGTGCCTTCGCCCTGCCATCGAACAGTGACTGTCTAGTGGTCCCCGGCGGTGTATACAAGGCGATGTCGCAGCCCTTGATCATCCAGCGTCGCAGACGCCCAACCCCTTGCCGGACAAGCTCCACATCGTGCAGCTTCTGCACCGGCGCGAACAGGCTGGCATCGCCTTCGAGTGCAATGGCATCCGAGGCCGGGAACATCACCCCCAGGAAAAGAAGCATGAGGCCGACACGAGGCACGCGCAGCTCACCGGAGGTTCTCCCCCCATTAGCCAGCCGGGCAGCCAAGGCCAGCAGCAAAGGGAATGCAATCGCCCATACGGCCCCGATGATGGCCAGCGACAACCAGGCGTTCTGACCCAGTTCGAGCGCGCCGAATGGCACGCCACCGCGATAGGCGAGCGGACCGCAGACCAAACCGGCGAAGGCTGCCACACGCGGCCTGCCATACATCATTTCAAGGCCCGTCGCCATGTAGACGCCGAAGCCGGCCCAAAGCGTCAGCAGCCAAAGTGGAGGCAAGGGATAGGGCAGGACTTGACGATACGGCACCAGCACACCGGCGAGCGTCAGCGCCCCATCAATCATCACACCCGCGAGCAAGGCGGCCACGAGCATCACCATTGCACGCCTGAAAAGCGATCGCCAGAGCACCAGTTGCAGCGCCAGGCCGACGATCAGCACCGCTGGTCCAAGCAGCAGAAGCGACGACCGGCTGGCCGAGTACACAGCGGCAAACCAGACAGCCTGATAGCTCAGGCTGCACACCATCAACCGGGCATTGCGCCCGCCGAGAAATCGTTCAAATGCCTTTTTCAAAACGTCCTCCCCATCATCTGCACAACCGGGAAGCCGTTGAAGAGGCTATCCCTGGAAACTCAACGATGGCCGCGCCTTGGGTTTCGCGAACAAGTACTGTGCGACGCCGATGTCGCGTTCGGCAAAGCCCGCCTCGCAGCAACTTAAGTAAAGCTCCCATGCCTTACTAAACGCCTTGTCGGGCCAAACCTTACGGATATGGTCGAGTCTGGAGTGGAAATTATCGCGCCAGATCGCCAGCGTGCGGGCATAGTGCGCGGATATATCCTCCTTGTGCACAAGGTCCAGATCGGTGCCGCGCGCGATCGCCTTGGTCATGGCCTCATCCGAAGGCAGGCAGCTTCCAGGGAAGATATGCGTGTTGATGAACGTGGCCCGCGTGCGGTGTGCGCGGAACCAGCGGTTAGGGACGGTGATCGCCTGGAGGGCCATCATCCCGTCCGGCTTGAGCAGGCGGCCGCAGCAGCGGAAGAACAAGTCCAGGTAATGATGCCCGACCGCCTCGATCATTTCTACCGAGACCAGCTTGTCATAGGTGCCCGTCAATTTCCGGTAATCCTCACCTAGCACGGTCACGCGGTCCTCCAGTCCGGCCTCGCGTACCTTCGCCTGCGACCAGGCCCGCTGCTCCCTGGAGATCGTGGTGGTCGTCACCCGGCACCCGTACTCCTTGGCAGCATGCAGAGCCAACCCGCCCCAGCCGGTACCGATCTCGAGCAGATGGTCATCCGGCTTGAGGTCGAGTTTGCGGCAGAGGCGGTCGAATT
>JAIFLS010000129.1 GCA_020048935.1 bacterium
TGCTTCCCTGCATCGCAGACCTTAGCGGTGCCATCGGGCATGACAACGTCGGCTATGCATCGTTCCGGCACCGTAACCTCCAGCGTGAATACGCCCTTGTCCCTTGTCCAATGCGAGACAAAGCCACGGTATTCGGACCGCACCGAATCGAGCGCCTTGAGGTTCTCCGGGCAAATCGAAAGGCGTTTCCACCCGGGATTCTCCGGCTGGTGTTTAAACCCGGCCGCATAGCGGAACAGCCACGCGCTGAGATCGCCGAACATGACGTGGTTGCGCGAAGACGCCCCGTCCCAAGTCTCCCACAGCGAGACGGCGTCACGCCGTAGCCAGTTCACCCAACCGGGGTAATTCTCCTGCATGAAGAAGCGCAGCGCCAGATCGGCATAGCCGTTCTCCGCCAGAGCACGCGGCACATGCTTTGCCCCAAGGATACCGAACTGCGCGGTGCAGCCGCAGCGCTCCGCTGCCGAGACCAGCGTCTGCAGCACAGCCTTGCCTTCACCGTCGCGGCAGAGCCCGAAGTACAACGGCGTTCCCTGCGCCGTCAAGCCGCCGTCGGCATAGACACCGTTGCCGTTGTAGAATTTCCTGTTGAAACTGTCCTTTATCAGCTGCGCCTTCTCCCGATAGCGCTTCACGTCGTCCGTCCTGCCGAAATGCGCGGCAATCTCCGCGAACATCACGACAAGGCCATAGTATGCGGCCGTCGTCGAAAAAAAAGAGCCCACCATCTTCATCCCCTTCGGCGGACACCAGTCGCCGAGACCGAACACGACGATGTCGTCGTCACTGACGGAGTCGCAGAAGTCGAGATAGCGCCGCATGGCCTCATAGTTCTTGCGCAGCATCGAATCATCACCCGCATACAGGTAGACATTGTAAGGCACTACGAAAAGCGCACCATCCCAGTTCGGTCCGTTGCCCCAGTTGTAGCCCCACCCGGCGGAAGGCGCAATGCCGGGCAGCTCGCCCGAGTGCCGCTGGCAGTCGCGCAGCGTATCAACCCACTGCTCGTAGCTCGCCGCCGGATTGAAGTTGTACAGACCGGTCTCGCATGCAAGCTGTGCATCGCCCGTCCAGCCGTTCTTCTCGCGGTGAGGGCAGTCCGTCGGGATGCCGACGAAGTTGGCGAGAAACGAAACGCGCGTGAGTTCCTGAAGGCGATTGAGGTCAGCCGAAGACGATTCAAACGTCCCGACAGACGTCAGGTCGGTGCAAATCTCGCGAACCTCGATCTTCAGCAAGCTCGCCTCGCCATTGCGAATCACTACATTCACATACCGAAAACCATGATAGGTGAAGCGCGACTCCCACACTTCGTCGGTGCCGTCGCCCTTAAGGAAATATTCCTCGTGCTGGTATTTTCCGCTTTTCACGAATGAATCCTGGGCCAATCCCGAGATCTCGCCGTCCTCCGTGATGCGCTCGGCATAATTCAGCACCACCATCGTCCCGGGCACTGTTCCGCGCACCGTGATGCGGCATCGCCCCGCGAGGTTCGTGCCAATGTCGTAAACGCCGAATATGTTGGGCCGGCCGGCGATATCAAATGTCCGCACGACGCGGCACGGCAGCGCCGTCTCCTCTTCGAGAATCCCTCCCGGTGCCGCACAGGTTGCGGCATTGCGCCACCGGCTATCCGGCACGAAATCAACCGCCGGCCATCCCGGAAATTCCCGCCTGGCATCGTAGTGCTCGCCATTCCTGAGCTGCGTATGCGTGATGGGCCCTTCGGTCGACCCCATCCATGAACGGGCGCTGGCCAGCAGGAGGCTGCCATCTGCGGCGCGCATTTCCAGCCTGAGTTTCGGAAAATGCCGCCAATACGCATTCTCGAAGTTCCAGACCTCCTTGACCTTGTGGTCGTACCAGCCGTGTCCAAGAATGACGCCTACGCTGTTAACGCCCTGCACCAGATATTCGGAAACATCGAAGACGTTGTAGCGGGCCCGCTGGTCGTACACGCTCACGATGGGCTCCAGCACTCGGTCGCCAACCTTGCGACCGTTGATGTACAACTCGTAATACCCCAACCCGCAAACCGCAACCTGCGCACCCTGCGTCTCGTTACAGTCGAACTTGGTAAAGAAATACGGGGCGGCGTCGCTGTTTCCCATGCCGATCCAGCGTGAATCATGCGAATTGAAAAAATTCATTATCTAATGTTCCTTTCCCTATGCCATTAGCGTTGCGATAAACTACTCAAAGAAGCCTTGGGACTCAATATTCGACTTTAAGTCAAATCACTCTTTATCAACTGGCTACGATTGACTGATTCCGACGCGCCGCCCGCAACAATCGAAATCAGCTTCTGACCCTCGCTCCTCAGATCCGGGGCCGCCCTTCGCCATCCGTTCCCCGGCGTCCGGAATGGCTTCCCGAGGCTCGTTCCCCTCCCCATTCCGCCCCTTGTTCAAAACGCCTTGCAATGTACCACCGAATGCCACCCAGGATCAATCCTGATATCCCGTTTTTCCACTTCCGGTGGGCTGAAGAACCAACATGGCCGCATGAACGCGTCCAGTTTCGGGAAAACTGGACCTACCTGGGTACGTCCAGTTGTGTCAACTGGATGAGTGGATCCCTCGTTTCACGCGCGTCGCCCTGTATTTGGCGGGGGACTCTTTCACGCCGAAGCCGATAGCCTTCCGTTCCGGCTCGGGGGGCGGTAGAAGCAGCGGGCGGATCCTCTGGTAGAGGTCGCGCAGGGCGGAATCGTGGGTCAGCAGAAGCTTTTCGACTTCGGCCAGACGTTTGGCCAAGGTGGTCGTGGCCAGCAACTGCTCGCGCATCTTGATGAATGCCCGCACGACAAACACGCTCATCTCGACAGCCTGCGGACTGTTCAGGACGGTAGCGGCCATGATCGCGCCATGCTCGGTGAAGGCGTAAGGGAGAAAGCGGGTATTTCGCTTATCGGCTGCGGTCACAATCTGTGACCGCATATCCGGCGCTCTCTTGTTTAAGGTCACAGATTGTGACCTTAAACGTCGCCATTCCTCAGCCTCGTCCCTGCCGAGTTGGAAGATGAAATCGGCCGGAAACCGCGTTATGTTCCGCTTGACGGCTTGATTCAACGCCTTCGTAGGAACGCCATACAGAAGGGCCAAATCGGCATCAAGGATGACCTTCTGGTCCCGGAACGTCAGTATTCGCTCCTGTAGAGTCTCCGCATCGTATTTGACAGCCGTTCCACTCACAAGTTAACTCCTGATCGGCGCTGGGGTCATCTCGCCATTCTTCATTTAAAGCAAACCACACTTTATCAACTGGTTACGACTGACGAATTCAGACGCACCGACCGCAACAATCGAAATCAGCTTCTGACTCTCGCTCCTCAGATCCGGGGCCGCCCTTCGCCATCCGTTCCCCGGCGTCAGGAAAGGCTTTCCGAGGCTCGTTCCACTCACCATTCCGCCCCTTGTTCAAAACGCCTGCAACGTACTACGGAACCCCGCCGGGTGCAATGGTTTTGCTGCACAAGTTCTCCCGGTTGATCAAGTTGACGATGACTTTGCAGATGATGTCTTTCTCGGCTGGTTTGCTTTCGGCAATCAGGAGTGTTAACGCGACAAGGGCGTTGTCGGCCAACTCAGGAGTGTTAACGCGACAAGGGCGTTGTCGGCCAACCGCTTGCCTCCATCCTAGCTGCCGTGAGCGTCTCGCAGGCGTCTACGCCGTTCCTTTCGCAACAACGCGTTATGGAATGCCGAGGGCGCGGATCAGGTCAACGGTTGCCGTCTGGCGAGAGGCTTGAAGTTGAACCAGCGTGCGCTCGGCAGCGAGGTGCACTCGGTCGCTTTCAATCACTTCCAGATAGGTGACAAAGCCTTTGTCGTAGCGTTCACGCGATAGCGCCAGGGCGCGGCTAGCCGCCATACGGAGGAGCTCGGCCGACTGCTGCTGGTCGGTGATCCCGCTCAGGGCGTTGAGCGCATCGGCCACTTCGCGGTAGGCGGTCAGCACCGCCGCCTCGTAGTCCGCGGCGGCTTCGCGCAGTCCGGCGCGTTCAAGGGCGAGATTGGCTTGCAGCCGTCCGCCGTCAAGAAGCGGACCCGTGAGCCCGGCGACCAATGACCAAAGGTGGCTCTGCCAGTCCAGCAGATCGTCGGCACTTTGACCTTCCGTGCCAAATGTGCCGCTGAGCCGCAGGGTAGGGTGGAAATCGGCGCGCGCGGCCTCGACGCGCTGGAAGGATGCCTCCCATTTCGCGCGCTTGGCGGCAACATCGGGCCGGCATTCCAGGAGGGCGAGCGAGAGTGACGCGGGGATCTCGGGCGTGACCGCATCGGCCAGCGGCAGGTTTGCGCTGGCAGCCGTGTTGGCGGCGGCCTGTCCGCACAGCAGGGACAAGGCGTTGGCGAGCGCTTGTCCACGTTCACGGAGGCGTGCGGCATCCAATTCGCGCGCGGCTTTCTCAATTCGCACGCGCTCGACGTCGAGGTCGGTGGCAAAACCGGCGTCGGATCTGGCCGTGAGCAAGCTCACCGTTTCGGCGAAAGCGGCGATCTGGCGCTCGAGCACGACAAGCTCCCGGCAGACCGCCAAGCGGCTCATATGGGCTTTTGCGACTTCCGCCGCAATCGCGATAGCGGCGGCAGCCTGGTCGGCGACGGAGAGCTCGACATTCTTGAGGGCGGACTCCCGCATGGCGCCAATGCGGCCCCAGAGGTCTGCCTCGTAGGCGAACTGAAGCCCGGCGTTTAACCGGGTCTGGTAATCGGGACCGGAGGCTGCCGCCGTGTTCCCGGATGTGCGCAACCGGCTGGCGCTGGCGGAGCCGGTGACCTGCAGTGCTGCTTCTGCGCCTGCAAGCCTGGCGCGGGCCTGCGCCGCTTCAAGACGGGCACCGGCCTTTTGCAGGTCGCGGTTTTCGGCCAGCGCGAGGATGACCAGGCGGTCTAGTTCGGGATCGCGAAAAGCCGTCCACCAGTCCTGCGGCAGAGGGCGCTCGGGCAGCGCGTTGGTGACGACCAACATCGCCGAGTCAGGCGGTGGGGGCTGGCGAAGCGGCTCTGGCGGCAGCGTTGAACAGCCGGCGAACAGGAACATGAAAAGGCCAGCCGAAAGGGACTGACTGAGCAAGGCGCAGGCGAACGCCCGTGCACCGCCGAAGGGCTGGGCGCAAAGGTGGCACGGGGTGCTCGCTGCACCCGTATGTGCGGCGTGCAACGTGACGTGCCGCCGTTCGTTCTGTGGGTTGCGGGTGCTGCGCATGGTTCACTCCTGGAGGTAAAGGTCTATTTGCTGGCCGACATAGATCGCGTTCTCATCGGCCATTTGGCAGCGGTAGATCAACTGAAGCACGCGCGTATCCACGCGCTCGATGCTGCTGCCTGTGAGCGATGTTTTCGGAACAATAAACGGTTCGATACGGACGAACTCCAGCTGAATCGGCTTTTGGGTGTCGCCCTTGAGGAAGCCGACGGCCTTCATGCCGGGTCGCACGCGCGGGGCGACCTGCTCGTCGATATCGGCCCGGATCTGGAAGTAACTGAGGTCTCCCAGCAGCATCGGCGGGCGTGCCGCGCCCGGCATGACAAACTCGCCGGGGCGGGTGTTGAGCTGCAGTACGGTGGCGGCACGCGGGGCTCTGATGGTGAGTCGCTCAATCAGCGCTTCTGTCTGGGCGACGGTAGCGCATGCAAAGGCGAGCTCGGCCTGGGCGACCTGCACGTCACTGCGGCGGGTCTCAAGCTCTTCGCGGATGATTGCCCGCGAGTCAGCGACTTTCTCGAGGCGGGCGAGCATGCCTCGCTGGCGGGCCTCGGCGGCCTCGGCAACGAGCACCCGGGCGCGCTGGCCGATGAGGGAGGCCCGAAGCTCGCGATCGTCGAGCTGGAGCAGGGGCTGCCCTGGCTGGACGTTGTCCCACACGCGGGCATACACAGCCGTCACAAGGCCCGCCACGGGGACGCCCAGCGAAAGGTTCTCGCCCTGCGCCTCGACAATACCGGCCGCCGCGACTGAGTTTGTGAACGGGGTCGTCGTTGGTGCGTGGGGAGGCGGGAGGACGGGATCCTGGGCGGAGAGGCGCAGGACGAGCATCCCGGCATAGGCCATGCCGGCGAGGGCGAGGTAGAAGCTGAAGCGTGAAAAGAGCATAGTCATGTTTTTCTCCTGTTCCCCGGTCAAACGCCCGGTGGGTGATGGGTGCGGATTTCGTCTTTTGTCTTGAGAGTCCGAAAGATCTGGCCGTCCTCCATCTCTGCCATGTGGTCGGCAAACCTGTAGGTGCGGTTGTCGTGCGAGACGACGAGGACGAGACACTCCCTCTGGGTGGCGGCCTGGCGCAGCAGGTCCATCACGTGGCGTCCATTTTCACTATCGAGCGAAGAGGTCGGTTCGTCGCAGAGGATGATGGGCGGCTCATGCACGAGTGCGCGGGCAATCGCCACGCGCTGCTGCTGGCCGCCGGACATCTTGGCGGGAAGGAAATCGGCGTGGTCGGAGAGACCCACCCACTCCAAGACCTCGCGCGCTTTTCTTTCGGCCCGCGTTGAAGACAGGCCCTGTATGACGAGCGGCACGCTGACATTCTCAGTCGCCGAGAGGGTTGGAATCAGGTTGAACTGCTGGAAAATGAACCCCAGGTTGCGAGCGCGGAATTTGGCGATCGCGTTGCCGCGCATCTGGTCAAGCCGCTGGCCGAGTACTTCGATAATCCCGCCGTCGGCGTGGAGCGTGCCTGCAATGATGCTCAGGAGCGTGGTTTTGCCGCAGCCGGAGGGGCCGATCAGCATGGTGAGGTGGCCGGTTTCAGCCACGAAGCCGGTCTTTTTGAGCACAACCGTGCGAGCGTCGCCACGCCCGAAGCTTTTATCCACCGATTGAACATTGATACCAAGAGTTGACATAGTTGGCCTGGATATGCTTGTTTACCTGAAGACGATGGCGGGCTCGAGACGGGCGATGCGGACGATCCCGATCACCGCTGAGATGGCGACGATGATCATGACGGCGGCGCCGACGATGGCCGTGATCTGCCAGAGCATCAGGAACGGAACCTTGCCCAGCCGGAGCAGGTTGTTGCCGAGGAATGAGACAAGGCCGAGGCCGGTGCCATAGCCGATCACACCGACAATAAGCGCTTGCGACAGGATCATTGCGGAAAGCTCGCCACTGCTGGCACCCATGGCCCGGAGCGCGGCGAAGTGCCGCGTGTTTTCAAGAATGAACGAATAGAAGGTCTGCCCCGAGATGGCCGCGCCGATGATGAAGCCGATGATGACGATCGTGCCGATATTGATAGGGATACCGGTGTTCCGGACGTACCACATCACGGTCGACCACTTGAATTCGTCATGCGTGAACGCGCCCAGTCCGGTGCGTTCCGCGATGCGGCGCGCGAGCGCTTCATCCGAGAGTCCGGGCTGGGGGGCAACAAGGATAAAGCTCAGCATTTTGCGCTGGTTAGGCGCGTACAGGATCGCCCGGTCATAGGTGGTGAAGACGAAAGGCCCGCCCGTGAACGAGCGGTAGCTTTTGCAAATGGCGACGACACGGGCCTCTCGATCGTTGATCTCGAAGATATCGCCGATACCGATCGGCCGTTCGCGACCCTCGCTTAGACGCTCGACGCCTAAATCGTCGAGAACGACGGTGTTGGGCATGCGCAAGTCTTCAAGACGACCGGCGATAATTTTTGTGGGGGCTCCGATCAGCGTGTCATTGTCGAGGCCGATCAACGTGATCATCTTGGCAGACCCGTCCGCCAGCTTGGCCATGGAAATGCCTTGATAAAGCGGCACGGCCCAGGCGATGCCATCAACGGAGCGCACACGCGTGATGTCGGTGTCGCGCATCGGCTTGCTGTCGTTGCACTGCTCTACTTTCGGGTCTGTGACCCAGATGGGGGCGCGCATGTTCCGCAGAGAGGAATACGTCCACGTCATGAGCCCGCAGAAGAGCGCCATGCCTTGGGCCATCAGCAGCGTGGAGAAGGTGATGCCGCTGATCAGCATGACGTACTTGCCGCGGTCTCCGAAGAGCATTTTCAGTCCGATGCGGATCATGTGCGGGGCTTCCTTGTCTTGCCGGGGGTCTTTTTCGAGGCGAGCCGCCGGAAACCGGCTTCGCCGAATGCAACCAGCGAGGATAGCAGCGCCTCGGGGGGCAACCGCTTTGCTCTCTTGTCATTCATACGTTTGTTTGAGCAGTAGCATTTGGAGCTGTTTACGTCAAGCGGAGACTTCCGATTATCCGCTGCAATGGGTTCATCACGTCTCAGCCTGTATTTTGGTCGCCGGGACTGAGGGTCGCTTTGTTCTTCACTTTGAATTACCGAAGCGGCCGGTCGCGCTTGCCGCGCGCGTTGCGCCAGATAAAATGTTACCGAAGCAAAAATGAGAACTGCCGCGTTGTGTATTTTTTTGTTTTTTTTGATTGCGTTTCGCAGGGGGGTAGATTAACTTGCCTAGCTTTATTGACTTGGCTGGGGCCAATTCCTAACACGGTTCTGCAGGCGGCGGGCGGAAACGTGAGATGTAAGGCGCCGTGAACCGTTAAATTTTCTTGCGTCCACAACGCGCCTCCAAATTATACTGGCTTGGCTACGTCCTTTGCCAGGTTAATCAAGGCACTGTGCTCAGGCGGGGTATTCGTCGTGGGTTCCGGTGGCTCGGGCAAATTAACGCAAGCAGCATTCTAAAGGAGATCAGATGACCGTCAACATGTGGCTCTACCTCGCCATTGGGCTAGGCGTTGTTTCCCTTGCGTTCGCCCTCTATCTTTATGCATGGGTGACCCGGCAAGATGCCGGCAGCGCCCGTGCGCAGGAGATCGCCGGTTATATACAGGAAGGCGCCCGTGCGTACCTGGCGAAACTCTACGGCGCCCTTGCCGTGCTGGTTCTGGTGCTCGGGGTGGTCATTGCGGGGGTATTCAGTATAGACATGCTGGAGTCCGTCAAGCTTGGGTCGTTTGTGGGTGCCAAGAATCCGTTGGAGGGGCTTTACACCGCGCTCGCATTCGTCGCTGGCGCGGGCTGCTCGGGGATCGCCGGGTACCTCGGGATGAGCATCGCCGTGCGTGCTAACCTCCGTGCGGCGGTCGCCGCGAAGGTGGGGCTCAATCCGGCCTTCAAGGTGGCTTTCTACGCCGGAGCGGTGCTGGGCATGGCCATGGTAGGGACAGCGGTCATCGGGATCTCGGTCATCTACCTGCTGACGTCAGATCCTGAGATCATCCTGGGCTTCTCTTTCGGTGCATCCGCCATGGCGCTGCTCGCGAAAGCGGGCGGCGGAATCTTTACCAAGTCGGCGGATATCGCGGCGGACTTGGTGGGCAAGGTCGAGGCCGGGATTCCCGAAGACGATCCGCGAAACCCCGCCGTGATCGCCGACAATGTCGGCGACAATGTCGGCGATGTCGCCGGAATGGGAGCGGACATCTTCGACTCCTATGTGGCATCGGCCGTGGCGGCCATGATCCTGGGCGTGAGCGTAGGTCGCGACACAGGAAACCCGGTGTATGTGATTTTCCCGCTGATCCTCTGCGCAGTCGGGATGCTGGCCACGTTCCTGGGTATCCAGTTCGTGCGCGTCGGCAAGAATGGCCGCCCCGGCGATGCACTCAACAAGGGCACGATCATCACCTGTGTCATCTTCGGTATCCTGGCGACCCTGCTGGTGTGGCTGGGTAACTTCAACCCCGGTGTGCTGATCGCGACGATCTCGGGGCTCGTCATCGCGGTTATGATCGGGTTCAGCACCGACTACTTCACGAACGACGAGCACCGCCCCGTGCAACAGGTGGCGGCGATGTCGAAGTCCGGTTCGGCAATCACCATCATCACGGGCATGAGCTACGGGCTGATTTCCGTCGCCCCGAGCGTGATCGGGATCGTCATCGCGACGCTCGTCTCGTATTTCTCCGCCGATGCGTTTGGAATCAGCGGCATCTACGGCATCGGTATTGCTGCCGTTGGCATGCTCTCGATCACGGGGGTGATCGTGTCCGCCGACGCCTATGGGCCGATCGTGGACAATGCCAAGGGCATTGCGGAGATGGCAAAAATGGGCCACGAGGTAGTCGAGCGGTGCGATACGCTCGACTCGGCAGGAAACACGGCAAAGGCCATCACCAAGGGGTTTGCGATCAGTGCCGCGGCACTGACGGTGCTCGCGCTTTTCGCTGCATATGGCGAGATCCTGGAAGCCCTTGGCATCCCGCTTAAAATGGACTTGCAGTCGCCGATGGTGCTTGCCGGTGTGTTGCTGGGCGCGACATGCCCGCCGATCTTCTCCGCCTTGCTGATGCTCGCCGTGACGAAGAACGCTTTCCTGATGATCGAGGAGATCCGCCTCCAATTCCGGACGCATCCGGGGATCCTGAAGGGAACCGAGATCCCGGACTACGCGCGCTGCGTGTCGATCGCCTCGGCTGGCGCGTTGTCGTCGCTGGTCCTGCCAGCTGCCATCGCGGTTTTCGTGCCTCTGGTTGTCGGATTGCTGCTGGGTACGGACGCACTGGGCGGATTCCTCGGGGGTTCGATCTTCACTGGGGTCATCTTCGCCTTGTTCATGTCCAATTCGGGGGGCCTGTGGGACAACGGCAAGAAATACATCGAGGCCGGACACCATGGGGGACCGGGGTCGGACGCCCATAAGGCCGCCGTGGTTGGTGACACCGTTGGAGACCCGTTCAAGGATACGGCGGGACCCTCCATCAACACCCTCATCACGGTGATGTCGCTGGTCAGTTCCCTTTTCGCGCCCGTCATCGCGGCGCTCACCGTGTCGAACTGGTTCTAGCAGTAGGAATATGGGGGGATCCACGGTCTTTTCATGTTCATACGCCTGAGTCAATGTCGACCGAGCGAACATAAAATGATCAACGTTGGGGCTGCCTTGGGTTCACGGCATTCTAAATTTAACGCAAACCATTCTGCAACAATTTGTTACGACTGGTTCATTGCGTCGTTCAGTCAGCAAAAATAGAAATCAGCTTTTGACACTCTCGCTCGTCAGGTCCGGGGCCACCTTCAGCATCAGCTCCCCGGTGTCCGGAAAGGCTTCCCGAGGCTCGTTCCCCTCCCCATTCCGCCCCTTGTTCAATACTCCTGCAACGTACCACGGAATAATACCCAAGATCAATCCAGATATCCCGACTTGCCGATTTCCGTCGGGGGCTTCAGATACGCCTCAGTGTTGAACATGCCAATCGGCTCAGTCCGCCTATTTTTCGCGCCCGTACTCGGAATGGCCCTCTGCCGCCTTGCGTACAGGTTCGGCACCAGCCGGGACACCGATCTCGAATAGAAACTCGGGGGCAAAATCAACTCCGTTTGGCCATTCGACGGTTCCCGTATCGTGATTTAGCGCCACCTTCCTGAAGAACTGAACGTCTTTCAATGGCTCAAAGATGGGGCCCGACAGTTCTCGACTGAGGTCCACCTCTTTCTCCGAACCGTCATTGAACGTAAGGCGTAACCGATGGTCCCCCTCGCATACAACATCCTCTACATGAAGAAACATGGCATGGCTCCTATTCCAATGGTGCTAATCATGCGGCTTCAGCGTTTCCCGTACTTGGCGTGTGCCTCCGCAACCATGCCGTAGCGTTTGGTCGGTATCGGTTCAATCGTGACCTTCACCTGCGCCTTCAGCTCGTGCGCGACCCGGCGCAGCATGCTTAGGGAATGGCCTTCGTAGGCGGGCGACTCCATTCGGCTGATCTGTTGCTGGGAGGTGTGCAGGCGCCGGGCCAGTTCATTCTGCGATAACCCGGCCTTTTCACGGAGTGCGGCCAGCTGGATGGCCACATCCCACGCTTCCCCGGCTCTTTTGAAGCGCTCCGCAAAGTCCGGATCCTGGAGTTGCTCTTCAAGGAATATATCGAAATTCGTCTTGCTCATCACGTGTACCCTTGATCTCCAAAAGGAAGTCCTGAACCGGATTTTGCCCGCCTTCATTTGTATAGAACTCTACGTTAAATTCCATGGCATGTCTACATCAATATTGATGTTGTGCATCTTAGGCCGAGCGAAAATAACAGCTTCTGACTCTCGCGCTCCTCAGATTCAGGGCGGCCCTTCATCATCCGTTCCCAAGCGTCCGGAAAAGCTTCCAGATGCACGTCCCTCCTCCCCATTCCGCCCCTAGGTCAAAACGCCCGCAATGTACTACGGACCCCCGCAGGGCGCAATGGTTTTGAATCATCCTATTAATGTGGTTGCCAAGGGACTGGATTGACAAGGTACGAAAAGGCTATTTTCTATTTTCGCGGCCTGCCCTGGCGGACTACTGGCGGCCCGCCTCGGCTGCGCAACGAGCAGCCCGAACAAATGAAACCAGATGTTGACAGAACGCCTAATAAAGATAGTCTATGGACACTGGCCAGGATGGTAATTTTGAAGTGACCGTTCGTGGTACACTTTGAGTGACCGGTGACGTCAGAAAATCGTTTACACTAGAAAATACTCTTTTGAAGGAGCACACGTGGTTAAAAAACAGCATCTGGCACTTTTAACTTTTCTAGCGGTCTTCCTGTCAATTTTAGCCGTGGGTGGTTTGGTCATGCCCCTGCTCTTAGACCGACTAGAAAGGACCTATATCGAAATCCAGGCCGATGTGAACCGCCGACAAGCTGTTTCCATGGCGCAATTTATACACTCCAGGCTGGCACGAGGCGCGACAAAGAAAGAGATTCTAGCTGATTTTCAAGCGAGTATCGAGGGAACCGACGCCGATCGAGGCTACGTGTGCTTGATCGACCAGGCGAATTCCGGCTTTCTTTGCCACCCCATGCAGTCGATGAACGGCCTGAATATCTCGGTTAAAAACGCGGAATTCGACATCTCTTTTATCCGGCAAAATCCCATTCCTTGGGAAATTGCCATTAAAAACCCGGAGAGCCGTTCGGGGTTACTCCTGATCAATAACGCCACCATGGAAGAAGTCGTCCACTCCGAGGTGATTCCCGAGCTGGGCTGGGTGGTTAGTTCCCACGAAAATACACAGAGAGTTCAAGACGAAATCGCTTCCTATAGGATTATTTTGCTGCTGGGCTCTGCTGCCTTTGCCCTTCTCCTGGCTTTTCCGGTTTCATTTGCCGGGCGCCGCGTCAGCCGCAGCTATGAAAAGAGAATTGAAGAAAGCAACGTCATGCTCGCTGACGAACGTGAGAAGTCAGACCAACTCCTTCTTTCTATTCTTCCTAAAGCTATTGCGGATCGTATGAAACAAGGCGAAAAAAACATCGTCAACCATTTTTCAAAAGTGGCCATTCTTTTTTGCGACATCGCGGGTTTTACCGAACTTTCCAGCCGTAATCCTGCAGAAAAAATTGCCAATCTTCTCAGCGTGTTGTTTTCGCAGTTCGATAAGCTGTGCACCAAACACGGCGTTGAAAAAATCAAGACAATCGGTGACGCCTATTTGGCCGCTTGCGGCTTACCTCTCCCCGACATGGATCCTGTGGCTAAAATTGTCCCCATGGCCTTGGAAATGCGGGACTTTGTGGCCTCTCAACCCTGGGGTATCCAAGTCAGAATAGGCATTCATGTGGGCGAAGCCGCCGCGGGTGTGATAGGAACGCATAAGTTCAGCTACGACCTTTGGGGAGACGCGGTGAACGTGGCTGCCCGTCTGGAATCCACCGGCCTCCCCGGTAAAATCCACATCAGCGAGCCGATTAAAGAAAGCTTGGGTGAAAATGGATGGAGTTACGAGGACCAGGGAGAAAAAGAACTCAAGGGTAAAGGTAAAGTACGCACCTGGCTGGTGGAACCGCGGCAGTAAGGGACAACGTTAGGTCACATCTCGCCATTCTTCATTTTAAGCAATTCACGCTTTATCAACTGGTTACGACTGATGACTCCGACGAGTCGCCGCAACAACCGAAATCAGCTTCTGACACTCTCGCTCCTCAGATCCAGGGCAGCCCTTCACCATCCGTTCCCCGGCGCTCGGAAAGGCTTCCCGAGGCTCGTCTCCCCTCTCCATTCCGCCCCTTGTTCAAAACGCCTGCAACGTACCACCGAACCCCGCCGGGCGCAATGGTTGCTGATCCACGTATGCCATTGCTTCTGTCTATCAGCCTATCGCCCAATGTCGGGGGGTGATGATTCCGCATCCAGGCTGAATAGTTGCCAGCAAGCCTTCGCCGACCGGCCTTTTGTTGAGCGAGCGAAATAGATTTTCAGAATACGCCCCTGGTCGTCCTCCACCTGATACCAATGCTTGCGGACATACTGCTCGCCGCTGCCATGACGGCAGGGACCGGTCTCCCGCCATTCACGCTGTATCGTTACAATCCTGAGCTTGGCACCACGCCAGGTGAATTCAAACGGCAACCCGGGCTCCCCCGCCGCCATGCGCCCCGTATCAAAGGTCGCGGTTCCCGGCTTCAGCGCTTCCGATATGAATTTCTCACTCATACGCATGTACTTCTGTGGCAGACCGCAAATACAGAAATCCGTTTCTGGCTCCCTCTCTCCTCAGTCCCGGGGCCGCCATCCGCCATCAGATCCTCGGCGACCTAAATTGCCTCCCGAGATTCGCTACCCATCACCATTGCGCGCCTTGTTCCAGCGGGAGCAGGATGCTCCCGCCACCTTGGATGCCCGGTCTCTTTTCACGCTATCTTCTCAATACACACTGGCGTTCACAAGCTAGGCACGCTGCGGCACTGACGCCTGCAAGCTATTTCCGCTTTACCCCGTGCGCCTGGTACGGTAAAACACATGCGTTCGAAAATCAACCGAAGAAGAAGGGCTCACCATGTCTATTGAAGCACGCGATCCACGGCAACGCTACTGGGTACAGACAACGAAAAAGGAACTGGAGGGCAAGCTCGGCTCCACTTTCTCCCTCTCGAATGGTCTGCTCGGCATTCGCGGGGCACATGAGGAATGCCCCTCCTGGGGACGGCCCGAGTTCTATGTGGCCGGCACCTATGCCGCCGGGCCGGCCTCGCTGCTCGGCGTGCACGATCCCGACCATATCCTGACCCACCCGCAGCGGATGACCCCGGAAGCCCTCGCCAGTCTCGGTGACCAGGCGATCCAGGTGCTGCCCAACCTGCCCTTTCCCATCGCGCTGCAGATCGAGGTCGCGGACGTGCGGTTCGATTTCGATTCGCACCGCATCCTGAGCGCCGAACGCCTGCTGGAAATCGACGAGGCGAGGCTGCGCCGGACCCTCGTGTTCCGCGACGCCGCCGGCCGCCGCACACGCGTCGACTCGCAGCGCTTCGTCAGCATGGCCGATCCGAACCTGATCTGCCTGCGCGCCACCGTCCGGCGCCTCAACCACGAGGCCCCGATCTCGCTGCGCGGAAAACTGCACGAGGCGGTCACCAACACCAACGGGGTCCAGCTCTGGACCGCTGGCGAACGCATCGCCGCCAACGGGCAGCTCGGGCTGGAATGCATCACCCGCGGCACCGGGCTGCGTATCGCCATCGCGCAGACCGCCCGCGTGGTCGATAACGCCCAAGAGCTGTCGATCGAGCTATACACCATCGCCGGCCAGATGCCGCTGGCGGAGGCCTGCAAGCGCGCCAAGGCCGCCTGCCAGCGCGGCTTCGACGCCTGTAGCTCCGACCACGTGGCGGCCTACCAGTTGCAGACGCGCGCGGCACGGGTGGAGTTCGACGCCAACGCCTCGACGGTGCAGGGCTTCAACTTCGGCCAGATGCACCTGCACATGGCCTTCAGCCCCATCGCGGAGAAAACCGGCTTGCCGATCAAGGGACTCACCGGCCACGGCTACCGCTTTCTCACCTTCTGGGACATGGACTTCCACATGTTCCCCTACTACCTGATGACCCGCCCCTGGCAGGCGCGCAAGCTGCTGGAATACCGCTACAGCCAGTTGCCGCAATACCGCGAGAACGCCGTACGCTGGGGAGCCAAGGGTGCCCAGGTCCCATGGGAGACCAGCACCCGCGGGGAGGAGGAGACCGCCCCCTGGCTCTGCCTCCAGGAACGCGAGATCCACATCTCGGCCGATGCCGCCTATATGTTCGCGCGTTATGCGGAGATCACCGGCGACCGGGGAGTCATGCGCGAGATGGGTGCTGAATTCATTTTCGAGACCGCCCGTTTCTACGCCTCGCGCCTGCGCTGGAACGCCGAGAAGTCGCGCTACGAGCTGCCGGATATCGGCTGCCCGGACCAGTACCACACCTTTGCCGACAACAATGTCTTCATCTCGCTGATGGCCCAATGGAACCTGGCCTATGCCGCTGAATGTGCAGCTCAGGTGGACTACGCCAACGCCAGAGCGCGCGTCGGCCTGGAGACGACGGAAGCAGAAACCTGGCGTGAAATGGCGCAAAAACTCTTCATCCACGAACCCGGTGCCGACGGCATCATCGAACAGTGCGACGGCTTCTTCGCGCTCGACGCCGACCTGGGCGGGATCTGCGAGACCTACTGCAGCCACTCGCAGGCGGTCAAGCAGCCGGACGTGCTGGCGGCGTTTATCCCGTTCGAGTCGCGCTACCCGCGCGAGATCCGGCGCGCGAACTGGCATTACTACAATGCCCGTACGCTGCATGGCTCGTCGCTCTCGCTGCCGGGCATGGCCTATGCCGCCGCCCGCTGCGGGCTCAACGACGAGGCCCTCTACAACCTGCATGCCTCCTGCCGCATGGATCTCGACGATGTCAACCTCGACACGGAACGAGGTGTGCATGTCTCGGGAGGGGCGGTGGAATGGGGGACGATCGTCCACGGTTTCGGCGGGCTCGACGCCTCGGGCGAGGGACTCACGCTTGCCCCCAACCTGCCGCGCCAGTGGAACCGCCTCGCCTTCACGGTACACTGGCACTTCCAGCGCGTCGATATCGAGATCACCCGCGACGCCATCAAGGTCACGGTCGGCGATGAACTCCCCTGCCCCGTTCCCTTGCGCCTCGCCAGCGGCGACTGGCAGAAAATCCTCCCCGGAACCACGATGAAAACGCCCTTCGGGGCTTCCTCATTAAGTCGGGGATGAAGTGGGCGATGAAGTGTTGGAAAGAGGGTGCCTTTGCTCGAAACCACCCCGCCCTTCGGGCACCCCTCCAGGGAGGGGACCTTTTCGTGTTGCGCAAAGCGCAACATAGATCCCCTCCTTGGAGGGGTGCCCGAAGGGCGGGGTGGGTTTACCGAGCAGTAGTGATCCCCTCCTCGGAGGCCGCCATTCCGATCCCTAGCAGCAGCGCCAGCATCCAGACGGTTCCCGGCATCTGCAGGTTGAAATCGCCAAGCGAATGGAATGCCATCGCCGCCAGTGCCAGCCAGCCGCACAGCACGAACGCAAAACGCCCGTCGCCCGCTTCCGTCCCGTCGGCCTGCCGCCAACACTCCTGTTCACGGCGGATCTGTCCCCATAGTCCCCACACCAACGCCGCCAGCGGCAGGCAATACAGCAGCATCCCGACGATGCCGAATTCCTCCAGGAGCTGAAGCCAGTCGCTATGCACCTCGTACGAATGAAAATCATGATTGGTCAGCGTCGGCCAGACGCCCTTCGCGCGGTCACCGTCGGCCGTGGCGGCAAACTGCGGCCAGAGATGCTGGTGCATGCCAGGGCCGAGCCCGAGCCAGGGAGCGGTTTTCCACGCCCGCCAGGCACCCCCGTACATGCGCCCCCGGTCAGTCCGTTCCACCTTATAGACGATATCTTCCACCAGCGTGCGCTCCGCATGCTGCCCTGCCGTGTGCAGCCCGCCGTAGGTCATGAAACGCGTGATGTAGCCAGGATGGGTCATCAGGGCACCGATCCCCGCCAGCAGCACCAGTGATACGGTAATCATCCGCCAATACCAACGCACCGAAGGAGGCCACTGTGAGTACCCCCAGACCAGGATGCAGCCGACGATCACCACCATCGTCAGTCCCCCGCCCCGCGACTGGGTCAGCAGGACGTTCAACCCCGCCAGTAGGCCCGCCACGCCAGCCGCACCGCGCACGAGGACACCCCGCCGGCTTCGGTCAAGCAGCAGTCCGGCACACATGCAGAAAAGCAGTTCCATGGCCCCGGCGTAATGGTCGGGACAGAAATATGGGCCCGTGGCGCGGCCGGCATACTGGTCGTAGCGCGGCATCCAGAGCACATGACGACTCTCGAAGAGGAGGTGATTGACGACGCCGTAAAGCCCCATCAGGGCCAGACTGGCAAAAAGACCCCAGAAGAGGAAATACCGCTGCCCCCGCCCGAGCGTGAAGACCGTCAGTCCGGCAACAACGGCACCGGAAACAAAGAGCAGCACCATCCGCTCGGCATCCATCCAGACGATACCATCCGCCTGGCAGCGGATGCCCGCATAGAGAAGGAAAGGCAGGGCCAACGCGGCAACACGCACCGCATCTGACGTTACCGGAACGCGATCACCCTTCAAGCCGGCAATAACCAGACGCACCCCGCCCGCCAGCGTGGCAAGTCCGATGAAACAGAAGAACGGCCAGAACCACCACATTTCCCAGGCACCGAAGAACCACGGCCCCACCAGCAACGCCACCGCCAGCGCCAGACTTGCAACCCACCCCAGCACACTGTACATTCGTTCTCCTAGATATTTTCCCCTGCCGGATCAGAAATCACCGTGTTCCGGGCGGTCGGCAGGAGCGAGGGATAATCCAGCGTGTAATGCAGCCCGCGGCTTTCCTGCCGCAACTGCGCGCTGCGGATAATGAGTTCGGCGACGGCGGCGATATTGCGGAGTTCAAGCACATCGCCGGTCACCAGGTAATCATGGTAATACTCGCGGATTTCCTGCCGCAGGTTGCGGATGCGCCGGTAAGCGCGGTCCAGCCGCCGGTTGGTCCGCACGATCCCGACGTAGTCCCACATACACTGCCGGACCTCGTTCCAGTTATGCTCCACGACCACGCCCTCGTCACTCGGCACGGCCTCGTCGAATTTCCATTCCGGAATCGGGATCCGCCGGTCGAACTGGCGGTCCGGACGCACCTGTTCAAGGTGATCCGCCATGCGACGGGCGCAAACCGCACCCTCGAGCAGCGAATTGCTCGCCAGCCGGTTCGCGCCATGCAACCCTGTACAGGCGGCCTCGCCCACCACATAGAGTCCCGGCAGGGTGGTCCGCCCGTCAACCCCCGCCTGCACCCCGCCGCAGAAGTAATGCGCGGCCGGCACGACCGGGATCAGTTGCTCGGCAATGTCGATACCGAACCGGCGGCACTCCGCCGAGATATTCGGGAAGCGCGATTCGAGATAAGACCGCCCCTTGTGCCGGATGTCCAGATAGACGCAGGGCTGCCCGCTGGCTTTCATCTCGCTGTCGATGGCCCGTGCGACGATATCGCGCGGGGCCAGCGAACCGCGACGGTCATACCGTTCCATAAACGATTCCCCTTCGCGATTGACCAGTTCGGCCCCCTCCCCGCGCACAGCCTCGCTGACCAGGAACGACTTGGCGTCCGGATGGAAAAGACAGGTGGGGTGGAACTGGATGAATTCCATGTTGGCGATCGGCACCCCGGCCCGCCAGGCCATGGCGACACCATCGGCCGTGGCGACATCCGGGTTGCTGGTATAAAGGTAGGTCTTGCCGCCGCCGCCCGTAGCCAGCACGACCACCGGAGCACGCACCGCCGCGACCTGACCGGTCTTCTGCATCAGCACATAAGCCCCGGTACAGCGGTTCTCATCGTCCAGTCCCAGCCAGCTCGTGGTGATCAGGTCGATGGCCATGCAGTGCTCCATCATGACCACGGCTGGTTCCGCCGCGACACGCCTCAGGAGCGCCTGCTCGATCTCGCGACCGGTGAAGTCCCCGGCATGCAGCACGCGGCGCTTCGAATGCCCGCCCTCGCGCCCCAGGTCGAAACCGCCGCCGTCTTCGGCGCTACGCTCGCTGAACTTCAAGCCGTAATGCAGCAAGTCCTCGATCGCGGACGGACCGCCAGTCAGGATCTCGCGCACGACGGACTCGTCGCACAGCCCCGCCCCTGCGTCGAGCGTATCCTCCAGATGCATCTGGATGCTATCGTCGGACGTCATCACACAGGCGATCCCGCCCTGGGCGTAATTGGTGCTGCATTCGGAGGCGACCTTCTTCGAGATCACCCCCACTCGCCCCAGACGACTGAGCCGCAGCGCCGAGATAAGCCCGGCAATCCCGCTGCCGATCACGACAAAATCGAAGTTGTAATATTGCATGGCCTAAACCTGCCGCAAGCGGTCACGTGTGTCAAACGCATTCGGTGAGCAGAAAGTGAGCCAGCACCCCCGAGCATCAGCGTTTCAGCACTCTATCCACCAGCGAGGCCACCAGCGAGAACATCACGGGGACCAGCACCAGCGTCAACAGCGTCGATACCCCGAGGCCGAAGATCACCGCCACCGCCATCGGGGCCCACCACTGGCTCGATTCCGCACCCGCGATGAACCGCGGCGGCCATTCATGGAATTCCACGCTGTAGCCCACCGCCATCGGGATCAGCCCCAGGATGGTCGTCACCGCCGTCAGCAGTACCGGGCGCAAGCGCAGACGCCCCGCCTCCACCACGGCATCGGCAAACGGCATCCCCTCCTGCCGCCGCTGGCAGATGCAGTCAATCAGCACGATGGCATTATTCACCACGATGCCCGCCAGACTGATCACCCCGACCCCGGTCATGATGACCCCGAACCGCATCTGGCAGATCAGCAGTCCCCACATCACCCCGATCAGTGACAGGACGATAGAGAATGCGATGATCAGCGGCAGCATCACGGAGTTGAACTGCAGCACCAGCACCACCAGGATCAGCCCCATGGCGATGACAAACGCCTTGCCCAGGAAGGCACCGGATTCCTGCATCTCCTTGTCCTTGCCGGCATACGACAGGGAATACCCTGCCGGCAAGGGCATCGACGCCAGAAGGATCTTAACATCCTCAAGCACCTTGTCGGCCCCCCGCTCGCCCTGCACGTCGCCGTTGATCGTGATCACCCTCCGCTGGTTCTTGCGGCTGATGGTCCCGCGCCCGCCGGCATAGTCCACCTGGCCTAGCGCGGCCAGAGGGATGGCCCCGGTCCCCCTGGGCGAGGGCAGGTAAAGCTCGTCGAGCAACTGCGCCGATTGGCGCGAGCTCTCGGGGAAGCGAATCGTGATATCGAACTCCTCCTCGTCCGCGCGCAACTTGCCAGCCTCGATACCGTAGACGGCCATGCGCAGGTACAGTCCGACATCCGCCAGATCGAACCCGACTTTCGCCACGCGGTCGCGGGCTGGCGTGAAACGCAGCTCCGGCAGGGCGGCCTCGTAGTCATCCTGGAGATCCACCAGCCCCGGCACCGTCTCGATCCGTCGTATGATATCCGCCGCCAAGGTCGACAACGTGTCGAAATCATCTCCGGACAGCTCGATCGAGACCGGGGCTCCGGTCGGCGGTCCCTCCTCCTGCTTCTCCACTTTCAGTTCCGCCCCCGGCACCTGCCCGACCACCTCGCGCAGCGCCGCCACCAAGGCGGCGGAATCGCCGTCGCGCTGCTCGTAGTCCAGAAATTCCGCGTGGATATTGCCCAGATGCGTGCCGGTGCCGCCGCCCAGGAAGCCACCACCGCCCCCCGCCCCGACAGTCGTCAGGAAGAACTTGATATCATGATAAGCAGCCAGTTTCGCCTCGATCGATTTTAGCACGGCATCGGTGCGCTCAATCGCCGTTCCCTGCGGGAACTTCACTTCGATCACGGCGTTGCGCGGCGAGACATCGGGAAAAAGCTCCACGCCCTTGCCATAGCGCGCATAGATCTGGATCGTCAGCACCAGGAATGCCAGACCGGAGAGAAAGACCGGCACACGGTGACGCAGAGCCCCCTTCAGCAGCCGCACATAACCGGCAACGAACGGGTGGTGAACCACCTGTTGCTCCTTGAGCATGTGCTTGCCACCGACCAGGAACGAGCAGATAGCCGGATTGACCACGATCCCCACGAACAGGGATGCCATCAAGGTGATGATCAGCGTCTGCGGCAGGAAGCGCATGAACTGCCCCATGATCCCCGGCCAGAAAATCAGCGGCGCGAACGCCACGACGGTCGTGATAGTCGAGGTGATCACCGGCCAGGCCACTTCCGACGCCCCCCTCTGGGAAGCCTCGATCCGCGACAGCCCCAGCAAACGATTGCGGTAGATGTTCTCCACGATCACAATCCCGTTGTCAACCAGCATCCCGACCGCCATCACCAGACTGAACAGCACGATCATGTTCAGCGAGAATCCGGTGAACGACATGAAGGCGAAGGCGATCAGCATGGAAAGAGGAATCGCCAGGGCCACGAAAAGGCTGTTGCGAAAACCCATGAAAATGAACAGCACGACCACGACCAGGATAAAGCCGCTCGCCACATTGTTCTCAAGCTCGGCGATCATCATGCCGACGTCATCCGACTCGTCCATGACAATCGTCAGCGCGAGATCCGGCGGAATCGGTACCCGTGCCATCGCCGCCTTGACCTCCTGGATCAGCCGGACCGAATTCTCCCCCGCGCGCTTCTTCACGCCGATCGAGACGCCGGGGGCGCCGTTGAGCCGCGAAATGCTGGCCACGTCCTTGTAGGTATCGCGCACGGCGGCGATATCACCCAGATACACCGGGCCGCTATCACCCCCGCCGATCACCAGCCGGGTCAGCTCGCTTGCCAGCTTGTATTCGCCGGGCAGCCGAAGCTGGAACTTGTCGCCGTTCATCTCGATGCTGCCTGCCGAAAGCGTGCGGTTCTCACCGGCGATCCGCTGCATGACCTGCACCAGCGGGATACCGTAGGCTGCCATGCGCCGCATGTCAGGCTCGACACGGATCTCGCGCTCGCGCACACCACTGATGTCCGCCTGCTTGACCCCCGCCAACAGCTCGATCTCGTCCTTGAGATCCTCGGCCAGGTGCTTCAAACGCGCCAGGTCAGTGTCGCCGGAAATGGCAAACCTCAGGATCGGGACGTCGGAGCTGATGTTGATCGCCTGCACCACCGGTTCGTCCAGGTCATCCGGCAGATCCGGCCGCGCCAGATCGACCTTGTCCTTGGCCTTCTGCAAGGCCATGTCGATATCCTGACCCGCCAGGAACTCGATCGAGATGAACGAGAGGCTGTCGGACGAGACGGACCGTACTTCCTTGACGTTCTCCAGATCGTTGAGTTGCTTCTCGATCGGCACCGTCACCAGTGTCTCGATATCCTGCGGGGCGGTTCCCTCGTAGACCGACGTGACGAACACGAACGGGATCGTGATGTCCGGAGTGCCTTCGCGCGGCAGCCCCATGTAGCTGACCACCCCCGCCAGGACGAAGACCGCCACTAAGACCAGGACGGCCACCCGGAACTTGATCGCATAGTTTGAAACCAGCATGGCTTACTCCCCATCCTCGCGCACGGGCACGCCATCCTGCAAACCGCGATGCCCCTCGACTACGAGCCGTTCACCCGCCTTCAACCCGGACCCGATCACCGCGTCCTGTCCCGCCAGCGAATCCAGCCCGACCATGCGCCGCACCGCCAAGCCGTTCTCGACCACGTAGACCATGTGCTCGCCGCGCCGCGGGATCACCGCCGCCAGCGGAACCGCGATCGCCCCCTCGCGCAAAGCCCGCATTATCTCGACATCCACGATCATCCCCGGACGAAGCCCCGCCGGCGGCTCGTCAACCGCGAGTTCCACCGCATAGGTGAAACGGTCCGGAGAGGCCTCCTGCGCCACGAAGGCGACACGACCGGTAAACGTCCCGAGACCAGCGGCATCCGCACTGACCAGCTTGGCGTCGCCAGGATTGACCGAGCGGACATCCCGTTCCGGGATGCTGACCTGCACCTTCAGCGGCGACAGGTCCAGGACCTGGAAGGCCGCCTGCCCCTCGGTGGCATATTCGCCCGCCTCGATCAGCCGCGCATCGACCACACCGTCGAATGGACTGGCCAGCGTGCACTGCCCCACATGTACGGCGGCCTGATCCACGGCGACAGCCGCCAGTTCCTGGCGCTGCTTGATCGCGTCATATTCGCTAGCCGCCACCGCCCCGCTCGCCTTCATCTGCTCCCAGCGAGCCAGCTCGCGCTCGGCATCGGCCAGTTCAAGCCTCGCCCGCTTCTCAAGCGCCCGCCAATCACGGTCATCCACCCGCAGCAGCACCTGGCCTGCGCTGACCGTGTCGCCCTTGTCCACCGCGCACTCGACCACCCGCCCGGCCTTCTCAACCGAAAGCAGAGCACTGACATTGGCCGCCACACGCCCCGGTATCCAGACCGCCTCGCGCACCGTCCGCGGCTCGATCGTCATCACGCGAACCAGTACCGGTTGCGTCTCCGTCACCGCGACCTTCTCCCTGGCTGGCTTTCTGACAGCCAGCAGGACAATCCCCGCCAGCACCAGAGCCAGGAATCCCCATATCAACACCGATGCAAAGCGTATTCGAATTTTACGCATCATCCACCCCTATTCTTTGCCTAAAACTTCAATTCAGTTCAACGCCCAACAACCAACATCCAACGCCCAACAACCAAGTAAAGGCTCCCCAACTTGGGCGTTAGTTGTTGGATGTTCAATCTTATCTCCAAAACAGTTACCACCCTCATTTTCGACCGGGGGCTGTCTTGTCTTCTGTCTTCAGTCTTCAGTCTTCTGTCTAACTTTCGACTTTACCCCTACTCCCCCGTCCCGCACGCGAACACCACCTGCGCCTGCGCCACCGCATGATCGTGCAGCGCCTGCGCCCGCGCCAGCCGGGCGGTACTCAACGCCAGGTTCGCATCGGTGAACTCGATATAGGTCGACAGCCCCGTCTCGTAGCGCACCCGGGCAATCTCCAGCGCCCGCTCCGCCAGCGCCACACTATCCCCGCTGGCCGCCAGCAGCTCGCGGGCATGCACCAGTGACAGATACGCCTGCCGCACCTCCAGCATCACCGCCTGCCGCGCCGCCTCGTACTCGGCCTCGCGCTGCTCATAGGCAAGGTGCTTCTGCCGCACGGTCTGCCGCGTCAGGTCGCCATCCCAGATGTTCCACGACATCATCACCCCGGCATTCCAATGCCATTCCCAGTCATCCTCGTACGACACGAACTGGTACGCATTCGCCCCGTTATAATTGAAGAACGCCCGCAGCGAGGGCCGCCCCTCGCTACGCGCACTGGCGATATCCTCAGGCCGACGCGGATACTGCTGCCACGCAGTTCCTGACGCTGGTCCAGCGCCAATTGCGTCATCTCCTCCTGGTTCAGATCCAGCGACACCTGTTCGAGCAGGCCGGTCACCGCCACCGGTCCCGGGTGGTTCAGCAGCGTCGCGAAGGCCACCCGCGCCAGCTCGCGCTGGTTACGCGCCTCGATCAGCTTCGGCTGCTCGTTGGCCAGCCGCACCTGTGCCGTCAGCAGCTCGAACTCCGAGACCGCGCCATGCTGCTGACGCGACTCCGTCTGCTGCGCATAGGAGCGAAGCTGCTCGACCGAAGCCGCCTGCACAGCGACGCGTTCATCGGCCAGCAGCAGCCCGTAGAACTGTACCGTGATGTCGCGCACCAGCCCCGCATCCGTCGCCCGCCTGGCCGCATCCGCGTGATCGCGCGCCAGGCGTGCCGCCCGCAAGGCCGCCCCGACCTGACCGCCACCGTAAAGCAATTGCGACACTCCGGCGGTGACCTCGTAGTTGTCCAGGCTGCCAAGCGGCGCCGACCCCTCGCCAAGATCGATCTCCTGCAACTCGTCCAGCCGCCGGTAGGCCGCGTCCAGCGTCACCTGAGGCAACGCCAGAGAGCCCGCCTGACCGACCTGCGTCCGGGCGATATCCTCATCCAACCGGGCCAGCCGGGCCGCCGTGCTGTGCTCCAGCCCATACAGGACACTCGCCTCCAGCGACAGCGCCACAGCCGCCTGATCGCCCGTTTCACCCACCGCCGCCATCGCGGCCGACAAAACCAACATCACCAGAAAAACACGCATCCCGACACGCTCCTGACCTCACATTCCAGAGTCCCAGAAAACAACTTCTGAATCCTATCACACCCATCCACCACCTGCACAAGAAAATTCACCCGTTGATCAAGCCGGGCGCATCTGCGAATCGTTGCAACTCTTAGAGGAGAATAGCTAATGTGGAATATTTCATAATCCTAATCCTAATCCTAATCGTAATCGATTATGATTAAGATCATGATTACGATTACGAGCAATGAATTGACCTAGGATGCTATTCCTATGGCCATTTTGCAACGATTCGCAGCCATGCGATCACTTCTTCAATCCCAGCGGGAATTCAAATGAATAGGTTCCGGACCCGACTTCAACGACCGTTTCGCCGTTCTCCGCGCGCACCCGCGTCACGCCTTCGGCTTCGGCGACCGGCACGCCACTTTCGCTGACCCGCGTCGGCTCATCCACCGGGATGTGAACGTGGGCGGTGCTGTTGGCGGGGACGGTAATGATCAGGGTCGCCGTCTTGCCTTCATGCCTCCAATCCGAGACGATCTCGCCGCGCGGGGTCTTCAGCGACGCCTTCGCCCAGGGCAAATCGTTCGGCAGATAGGGCTTGAAGATGATCCTCTCGAAGCCTGGTGCCGCCTCATCCGGACGGATTCCGGCCAGTCCCCAGTAGAACCATTCATCGATCGCCGCCCCGAGTGTCGTGTGGCACTGGGAACCCGAACCATACCAGTTCTCGCAGATCGTGGTCTTGTCGTCGTGAAGCATGTAACCCCAACTGGGATAATCGGTGGCAATGGCTCGGTTCCAGACGATGTCGTTGCGCCCCGAAGCGGCGATCGCATCCACCACCCACTTGGTCCCGGCGTAACCTGAGGTGATGCAGCGCTGGCGGAAATTGACCGAGCTGTTGAGGTAGCCGATCAGCCGGTCGCGCTGCGTCTCCGGTACCAGACCGAAGGCAATCGCCAGAGCCTGGACGCTCTGGCAGCCAATATCGTAATAACCGCCAAATGGATCAAGGAAACGATCGTTGAAAGCGGCTTTGATCTTATCTGCCAACGCGCGGAAATCCCGTGCATCATCCGCATGACCCAAGGTTTCCGCAATGCGGGCCAGGATGACGGCATCATAGTGGTAAAACGCGGTGGCCATGGAGCGCGGCTGATCCCTGCCCATGCCCGATCCGCCTTCATGGGTGGCGAGGTGATCAGCGAACCAGGAGTGCTGCAGGTAGCCGTGGTCTTCCGGTTCGGGATAACGCGCATTCAGTTCGCATTGAGGGAAAAGCAGATCATCAGGCTTACCGTCGGCGAGATCCGGCAGCGTCCGCTTCCCCGTCCGCTGAAGGTAAGCCAGATATTTCTTCATGTGTGGATAACTCGTTTCCAGGATTCGACGATCGCCGTAATGGATGTAGTGCCACCAGGGGATCAGGATGAACGCCGCGCTCCAGACCAGATCCTCGCCCCACCCGGGCAGCGGATTGATAAAGCCGACCAGGCCACTCTCCTCGTCCTGCTGGTCAAGGAAGTCGGCGATCCACTTGGACCAGAAACGCGGGGTGTCAAGGTTGTAGAAGGATTCCTGCGCAAAACTCCAGGCGTCCCCGCACCAGCCCAGCCTCTCTTCACGCTGGGTGTCGTCGGTCGGCACCCCCATCTGCAGATTACAGCGCTGGGACTGCAGGGTGCAGGCGTGAATCTTGTTGATGAGTTCATTACCGCATTCAAAGGAACCGGCCTGTTCCACGCCGCAATGTACAAAGCAGGCTTCAAGTGAGTCGAGTTCCGGCCTTCCCGGGAAACCGGTCACCTCGACATACCTGAACCCGTGATAGGTGAAGCGCGGCTCATAGCATTCCCCGGCAGTCCCCCTCATGACGTAGTGTTCGGCCTGCCGGCATCCGCTGGTCATCTTCGGGCGGATCATACCGCTATCAAACAGCCGTTCGGAATACTTGAGCGCAACCGTCTCCCCCGCCCTGCCCTGCGGGATCCGCAACGCCGCCCAGCCGGTCATGACCGTCCCCATATCGAAAACGAAG
>JAIFLS010000174.1 GCA_020048935.1 bacterium
AGGCCGCCGCGCTGCTGGAAACCGTCTTTGCGGATTATCCCGACGCCGCCTTCCTGGATGAAATGCTGATGCACTGGGCAAAAGTGGCTTACAAACTGGGTGACAAGGAAATGTCCAAGGCGAAACTGCGACAATTGATCTTCGATTACCCATCGAGTTCGCACGTCAGCGAGGCGCAGAAGAAACTGGCGGCAATGGAGGCGCAATGAGAAGGCAGGCGGGAGAGGGGAGAGGGGCGAGGGACGAGGGAAGAAAGGCTGAATACTCAACGCCCAACGCCCAACGCCCAACTACGAACGCCCAATTACCAGCAACAAACTCTGGCTGTTTTCCTTGGATGTTGGATGTTGGATGTTGGGTGTTGGGTGTTCGTTCAGGAATCCGCTTGGCCGCATGCCTGCTGCTGACGTTTGGGCCTGTGTCTCCCGCGTTCGCGGCGGCGTTTGATGAGCAGCGGACGGCGATGAAGGGGACCGTGGCGACTCAGCCGGAATCGGCGATGCTGGCGCTGCTGCAAGTCGGGTTGGCGGAAGGCAAGACGGTCCCGGCGATTGCCGAGGTTCGAAAGTGGCTGGCGCAGAACCGCCCGCAGGATGCTCTGCTGTTCTATCATGCGGGGCGCGCCGCCGAACTCAGTGGCGACTGGAAAGGGGCGGTTTCGCTCTACCAGCAGTATCTGGCTGCCGCCGACCTGGAATCAGCCACGGCCGATGAGGCGGTCTATGCGGTCTATACCCTGTTGATTGAACGGCTGGGTGATACCGCCGGTGCCTACGCCTTTCAACGCAACGAGGGTAGTCGGTTGATGGCCTGTCCGCGGGCGAAGCAGTTCGACCAGTGGTTCCTGGATCAGGCCGTCTCACGCAATGACGCCACGGCTGTGGCCCAGCGCCTGAGTGCCTGCATCGAGGCCGGACTTCCCTCGGATCTTCTGAACGCCCGCTACAACCGGTATTTCCGCTGGCTGCTGGGCACGGTCGATGGCTACTTCGATGCGCCGAATTCGGTGTTGACACAGGTCCAGTACGATGCCATCAAGGACCTTTGTGATGTGATGACGCATGATGAGGAAATGAAACTGCGTCTCGACTGGGCGGTATCAGTGAAGGCCTACAGTTTGGCAAAGGTCGGTGACCAGTCTAAAGCAAAAGTGGTCAGACGCCCCAAAGGGAAAATAAAGGGGTTTGCTAATCCGACGGATAAGAATCTGTCTAAAACGGAGAAGCAGAAGAAAGCCGCCGATGCGAAGGCCGCGGCAGCCCAGGTGGTCGAGGAAAAGCAGCTTGAACTCGGTGATGAGGTAAGTCCTCCTATTGCCGAGTCGGTGGCGCTCCTGGAGAGATATCCACGCTATGTGCTGTGGGTGATGACAGGCTGGGCTGGCGGCGGGAATGGTCCGCATTACCGTAACGATCCGAAGAAATACTGGCCGCATGAGGCCGAGGCCAAGATGGCGCCGATACTGGTTGCTTTGGCAAAATTGACGCCAGCCGAAGCGGCGGAGTTCCTGAATGCGGCGGCTTATGGCGGTTATGTAAACAGTCCGGGCGTTCTTGAGCTCAGTTCGGTGCGTCAGTATGTGAGAGCAACGCCGGACCTGTGGAACATGCGGAATGGCGTGGTTATTCTTCCGAGGGAATGGAACCAGCTTTCCGATGAAGAAGCGAAGAATTCGGCGCAGAAGTTGGCGCAGATCGCCAATCCCCAGATCTCTCTGGTGCGTGCGATCGCGGTTGGAGGCAAGGATTATGACAAGGTCATGGCGGCTTTGCTCGGTTCCGAGGTCTGGCGCCTAGGTCCGAATGAATTGAACGGTGCCTACGCTGATTCCCTCTGGCACTACTGCGGTAGGCCGGGAGGAAACCAGAAGCGTGATGAGGCAATCAACAAATCGAAGGCGGTAGCCGCTGCGTTCGCCGCCGGCGATGCGAAGAAGGAAGACCCGGCGGACAAGCGCATCGCGGCGTTCCGGAATTTGTGGACGGATTACAAGTCAGCCCAGCCGAAGATCCCCGCCGTGCGGGCGCGGATGATGGCAGTGCTGAAATTCACACCTGAATTAGTTCCGGAACTCCTCAAGGACACGAACCCTGATGCTCAGGGCATCTTGCGGGATGCGCTCGCCGCCGGAATGGAGGATTCGAAAGGGCTGCTAGGGCGTGACGGGCGGGCAAACAGCGTGATCTCCGGCTGGTATGATCCATGGATCAACAGGTTGGCTGGAGCCACATACGGAGGAATTGACAGGTTGAAGCCGGACAAGGACCGCTACAAGCCACACCCGCTCGAGCCGGTGTTGCGCACTGCCGTGGCGGACCGATTGGCGCAAGGGAAGATCGAGCCGTGGCTGACGATGTCGTGGATCAATCTGCAGTTTCCGGAGGACAATACCGAGCAGGTCAAGTTGATGCAGGCTCTTTTCAAATCGCCGGCTTGGGCGGCGATGCCTTATGACGTTCAGTTTGGCGCACGTGAATGGTTCAAGAAGGATGCGATGTCTCCGGGGCAGATTGCCTGGGTCGATGCTGCTGACCCGAAGCTTGTATGCAAGGATATGCTGGCGCTGACGAATACGCCCGACGTCGCGACCGCGGCAACGGCCCTGCAGTCGGCCATCGCCGGTGTCAGGAAATCTCCGGTCAGGATGGAGATTCAGGGAATGGACCTGCTGGGGTCGTTGACGAATACCGTTTTCGCCGATCCAAAGGTGTTCGACCAGATCCTGGAGATTGCCGATGCCTTGCGTGATCCGTGCCGGAGTCCCGGCTTGGGCCATCGCCTTCTTCCTCTGTTTAAAGAGAAGCGGGATCCGGTGATACTGCATCGCGCGGCGAACTACATGTGGAGCCATTGTTTTTATGGAAACCAGCGTGATCCTTTCCCGGCGGTCAGGCAGTTGGCCGAGTCGTTACTGGATGAGAATCCTGCGACGGCATACGCCATGGCGCGTATCGGATTGAATATCTTTGCCGGTTTGGGCGGGGCATGGGCATTCAATCCGGCCGCGGACATACCGGCGTTAAAGGCGATCCAGGTCAAGGCGTCGATGAAGCTGGGGTTGATGGAGATTCCGGTGGCGCCGTCCGACCCATCGTATCCGCTCTACAAGTCGCAGACCGACTGGCTCGCGGGCAATGATGACAGCGCCTGGAGCCTGTGCGAGGAGCATTGGGCACAGCTGCTGCCAGTGCATCGCAATCTGACGATTGACTATCTGATGTGGGTCCTTCAGCGGACCATCTACAGTCGCGACGAGGGCCGCCAGGAGGAATTGATCAAGGCCCTGCAGACCTGGGCGGCCGAGCCGTCTTCGCCAATCAGTTCCGAGCGCAAGGTGGAGATCGAGCTGGCCTACGGCGATATTGCCGTGCAGCGAGGTATGCTCAAGCAGGCACACGAGATTTATCAGCGAACCGCGGCGAACAAGGCGTTTGATGGCTTGCTGGTCAAGCACGAGGCGACCTTGCGGAAGGCGCGGGTCGAGCGGATGGTCAAGGACTATGACGGGGCATTGAATACGCTCAATGAACTGGCCCTTGAAAAAGTGCCCGAAATATGGAGTCCGATCCGTTACGCGATGGCCGAGGTCTATTACGACATGGAGGATTTCGACGGTGCCAATGACCAGGTCAGCGCGATCCTGAATCGGCAGGCGGACCATGCGGATGCCAAGATCATGCAGGGCAAGCTGCTGATCAAGCGCCAGAAACTGATGGGCCAAGATCATGCAGGGCAAGCTGCTGATCAAGCGCCAGAAACTGATGGAGGCAACCGAGGTGGAGCTCGGCAATGTCAGCACCAAGCAGACCCTCGTGCCGGGCGAAAAGCTCAAGGTGACGCTGAGCGATCCGACCCTGGCCGTCTCGGGGGCCGGTACGGAAATCGAGGTGGTGGTGTGGGCGACATCGGGGGATAGGGAACAGTTCTTCCTGCGGCAGTTCGGCGACCAGAAGACGAAGTTCCGCGGAGAGGTCGCCACGGTGCTGGGTGCCCCGAAACCGGATGATCGTGTACTGCAGGTTATCGGCGATGATGAGATCTTCTATGCCTACTCCGAGCGTTTCCGCAAGAAGATGAACAATCTGGAAGAGAAGCGCGGCGGTCCGATTTCCGTTGCTTCCGATGCGCTTCTGATGGTCTCCGGGCGCCGGTTGTTGACCGAGGCGGAGCAGCGCGTGGCGGATATGCAGGCGCAGATGAAGGCTCTGCATGCCAGCGCGGCGGCGATCAAGGTACGCCAGGCGAACGCGGCCGATGCCAAGGTGTTCAAGGCGGATTCGGATGCGCCGGGATTGCAGGAGATAGCGGTGGAAACCCTGTTGAAGCCGGGCAAACCGATCCATGTGCGAGTGATCGACCACGACCTCAGTCGCACCGCGCAGATTGATGAGGCCCAGGTCAGCATCTCCGCGTCCAGCGGTGACTCCATTGGACGGATTGTCTTAAAGGAAACCGGCACGCATACCGGCTGGTTCGAGGGCCGTATTCCCACGGCGGGGGCGCAGGCGATGGCGTATGCCGCGGATTCGGAGCCTGGACGCAACCCCAACATGGTGATCAGTGCGAATCCGGATTATCCGCCCTGGCGGCCGGTCGCTGTGGCTGGGAAAGCCCCGGAATTCAGGGTTGACCTCAACGACAACGTGGCCCTCGGGGAGATGACCATCACGGCGAGGGAACAGGGGGCGAAGCTCAGGAGTTTCGTCGTTTACGCCGGGATGAACGCGAATGGTATGACGGCGGTGACCGCCTATCCCAAGGATATGGTTTCGCTTGCAAAGCCCTGGCATCCGAGCGTCACGATCATGAACGACTCCGACCGCTATCATGCCAGCAACGAGCGGTCGGTCTACGACTTCGGGGATATCCAGAATCATGTTGAACGCGGCTGGTTGAGCCAGCAGTTTGCCGCGGGCATCGCGGAGAATGTGTCCGGTCCGTCGGTGGCGATGACCAACTCGATCCCTGCCAAGGTCACGTGGAGGCGCCAGAATAATCATCACAACTCGCATGTGATCTACCGTTTCCGTGGCTACTTCCACGAGCCTGCCGACGTCATGCGCCGTTTCAAGGTGGTGCTTGGTAAATACGTGGTTCCGGCGAACACACACCCGAGTGTGGCTAATCCCCCGCAGTTCCTGCTGGCCGTGGATGGCCAGCCGATCACGAGCAAGGATAAGCCGGATATCCTTGAAGGCGAGAGACTCTTGAAGCCGGGTCTGCACCGTTTTGAAATCTGGGCGACGGGGTGGGACTGTACCGTCGGCTTCGGGCGTAGCGTTAATGTGCTCGCGAATCTCGATGATCCTGCGAAATTGACGGACTGCCCGGACAGCTTCTTTGATCCGGAAACGTTCCCGGAGGGAATGCTGGCACTCCGTTGTCCGAGGGCTGACATAACGGCTGAAGGCGAAGGCACTGCGTTCAAAGTCAAGTTTGCCCCTGGTTCGAAGGCGCGATTAATTAGTTTGGTGTTCATGGGGCAGGAGGGCCCTGTGCCCGTGCTGAACCGCATCAGCCTTCTTGACGCGGCAGGCAAGCAGGTCCTTCCGGTCCCTGCGGATTTTGCCGAGCTCAACAAGAACAGCACGCTGGAAATCCTGACGGGGGATAAAGTCACGGTGCGCTATGTGGATGACCGCTTTGTAACCCTTAACAAGGAAACGCACGAGCGGTTTCTCGACGTGATGTTCAGCAATGCCCGGATCAATTTTGAGTTCTTCGAGATGCGCAAGGACCGTAACGACAATGACGAGCCATACTATGAGCGGCAATTGCGCTTCGCCCATGGGCAGCCGGTGCTGCTGACCGTGGTCGATCCTGACATGGATATTTCGCCGGATGTGGACACGGTGACGGTCTCCGTGCAGAACAGCGACGGTGTGAAACGTGATTTCAAGGCTGCTGAAGACCCGCGTGAGCCGGGGATCTTCAGGGTGTGGGTCAAACCCGTGACCGGCGCGCCAGCGGCAGACGATGAGATCCAGGTCAAGGAGGGAGGCTCACTGACCGCTCTCTACCGTGATGCCGAGAACACCGATCCGGGCGTCCCCGCCGATCGTCTGGCTTCCATTCGGCACGCGGCATACGAGTCACCGGTCCTGCGCCTCTCGCATTCGACGGTGACCCCGATTGACTTCAAGCACCTTCCGTATCCGCTGGTGGCGAAGGACCTCCGGCCTGGTTTTGACCGGTTGAATATGCTCGATGCGACCAAGGATACCCCGCTCGGACTTGGCGGTAGGGATGTCGTTAAACAACTTCCGTCGGCGTCGGGGATGGTGCTGCCGCGCTGGTCGGTTCAAAATACAATGCATGAGGCTGGGAAGGCGCCCGCCGGTGGCTTCGCCGCTGTGCATGGGCAGATGATGTACTTCGAGATCGAGGCACCTCATCTCGCCTTGCGGATGGGTTCGGTGGCCGAGGTCTTTGTGCAAACCCAGTCAGGTCGGGCCGTCGTGGGAACGAATGCCGCCGAGTCGGCTGCCGTGCCGTTCGACATCACTGTTCCAGGCACGATGAAACTGAATGCGCGGCTGGCGATGTTGGAAAGGTATGAGGATGCCTGGCGTGCCACACCGCAAATTCCGATCTATATAAATGGCAATCGGCCGCTTCCGCCGGATGCCGTCCGGGGAAGAACGCAGAATACGGCGCTTTTCCAGTGCGAAGTGCCATTGATCGCGGCTGTGCTGCCTGAGGACGGCGTGTTGAATATCAGTGCCGAGGAAAAATATGAACGACGTATTGTCGACGGTCACGGGTTGGTGGTGCGTCCGGATGAAACGGTTTATGTCGGGTTCCGCTATTCGGCCAAGGATGGTAGTGAACAGTGGCTGACAGGATCGGCGAAGGTGATCGCGCATCCGGTGTTGGATGTGCTCGAGGAAGATCACCGCACCTCGATGACGGAGGCTTACGTCGGGGAGAACCTCTACCTGCGTGTGGTGGATCTCGGTGCAGACCGGAGCGATGGCAGTGACAAAGTCAGCGTCCTGATGCAGGCCAAGTCCGGCGCGAAGCTATCGGTGGACCTGCTGGAAGTCGATACCCATTCGGGTGTTTTCAAGGGGGCCGTGCCCTTGACATACGCGAAGAGTGGCCCCCTCGCGCAGGGTTATGATGTCCGCCAGGAGGGGTTCCCCGTGGTCTACAGCGATCTGATGGGCTGCTTGTATGCGTCTGCATCGGGTCTGAAGACACCCCCTGTCCCGGTCACGATACGCAAGGGGGCGGATGGGGATATCGTCCCGTTCTCGAAGCAGTACGATGACCCCGATATCGCCATGCGGACGCAGTTTGCCCTGGCGGAAGGTTTCCTTGAGATGGCCAAGCATCACCGGACGCGTGGCGATGAGCAGGAGGCGGTTCGTGAATATGACCAGGCCCGGCGTCTGCTGGCCGCCGTGGTCGATCAGTTCCGCGAGGCGGAAACCCGGGCTCATGCGGAGTACCTGCTGGGTAACCTGACGCAGGAAGAGGCCGATGCCACCGCGGCCGGTGAGCTGCAGCAGGAGCGCTACCGGGCGGCGCTGGCGCGGTTCATGAACGTCACCGGATCGTATCCCGATACCGTGCATGCCTCCAAGGCCCAGTTCAAGATCGCGACCATCTACGAGAAACTCAATGAACCGGATATCGCCGCCCAGGAGTATGTCAAGCTGGCCTACAAGTATCCGCAGTCGGAGTTCCTGGCCATGTCGATGGCTCGGCTGGGCACGCATTTCCTGCGCAAGGCTGACGCCTATGAGAAACAAGCGGCCGCGTTACTGGAAAAAACCGACAACAAGGATGCGCAGTTCGAAGGGACCGCGATTCAGAAGATGGCGGTGAAGGAGTATCTGAATTCCGGCAGTATTTTCGCAAGCCTGCTGCAGCGTTTCCCGAGTCACGAGCTGGCGGGGCAGGGCGGCCTGCGGGCGGGCCAGGCTTACATGCGGGCCGAGTCCACACGGCAGGCGCTGAGGATCTTCCTGACGGTGGTTGAAAACGAAAGTTATGATGGGCCGGAGATCCGGGCCCAGGCGATGTACTGGGCGGGCATGTGCTACGAGAAAATCAAGGAACCGATGGCAGCGTATGCGATTTATAAACGATTAACCTATGACTTCCCGGAGAGCAAATGGGCGGCCTACGCACGTGGTCAGCTCTCGCAGGATCGGATGCTGACGCTCGAAACCGACCTGGAAATCAAACGTTTGGAGGAGCAGCAATGATGGTATTAGGTTTGCAGGTTGCAGGTTTTCCGCCTTCGCCAAGGCTACGGCGGACAAGCAGGGGGCAGGGGCGATCGGACCGATCCGACGGATCAGTCCGATCAGTCGGATCAATTGCTGCTTTGCTGCTTTTGTGTTGCGGGGTAACGGGGCTTTCACCGGCACCAGTTGTCGCCAGTCCGCTGGACGACAAGATCAAGGCCTTTGGCGAGGCGACGACCCAGACGGCCGAAGCGGTTGGGGATGTGCTCAAAACGGGTCTGTCCGAAAAACGCTCGGCCGAAGCCTATGCGGCGATGAAAGCCTGGCTGGCCGCCAACCCTACGGATTCGCAGGCGCTGCTGGTATACGCCGGTCGCACGGCGCAATACGCAGGGGAAATGACGGATGCCGCCAGCTTCTACCGCAAGCTTCTGAAGAATCAGGCGCTTAATGACCAATTGGCAGCGGATGTCGTTCCGGCCATGTATCGTTTGCTGATCAATAACCTGGGCGATGTGAACGCTGCATATCTGTTCATGCGCGAGGATGGTAATCGCTTGCGCCGGTATGGCCGTGCGCGCCAGTTTGACCGCTGGTTCTGCGAACAGGCATTGCAACGCGGCGATCTGACGGCACTGGCCGAACGTTTGGCGGTTATTTACGGTAGCGCCACGGAAACACCGACGGCGGCCGATGCGGAGTGGGTGGATGCCCTGCTGAACGCTGTCGAGACGTATGAGCACAATCGCGAGGATTTGTTTGTCGCGTTAAAGAAATTAGCAGCAGCACCGAAGACCACGCCGCAGACGCGGGCCCGGCTGGAGTGGGCGATAGCCGTCACGCCGGTTATTCCTGAGTTGATCAAACTGTTCGGGAAGGATATCCCGGACGATCTGCTAGCCGGGCCATTGAAGGCAGCCAGCGCATTGCTGGCTGCTGATCCGCCGCTTGGGGCGAGACTTGTGGTCAAAGGCTGGACCCGGTGGCGCCAAGGCGATACGCCGTCGTTCTTCCGGTTCGTTCATGCCAGACGGGATCGCAAGGCTGAGCCCTTCATTCAACTGCTGCAACAGTTACCTCCCGAGCAGGCCAGGACCGTTCTGGCGTCTGGGTCTCAAGACTACCAGGGACGCTGGGTGTCGGTCGCCAGTTTCCTTTCCCCGGCGCAAGTCAGATCGGTCATTCCCCGCCTGGCGATGATCTTCAATTCCATCGATGCCCCTTATGCGGAATTTTGGGACAAGGATATGAAGGTTGAGGAGGCGAAGGCCCTGGCCCCGCACCTGGCCCGTAATCCGCATGGACATGCCGCGCTGATCAGGGCGTATGCAATGGCGGGGACCAATACCGTCGCGGCCATGGTTCCGGTCATGATGAAGTCCGAGCGCTGGCGGTTCGGTAACGCGCAATCCGTAGTGGGTACCGCTTGGAATTCGGGATGTGACCGTACTGGCACGAAAGAAGGGGATCTGGTCAAACAGTTTGAGCCGCAGGGCGAGCGCTACGACCAGATCAAGAAGCGGGTGGCGAAGGAATCCGCGAGTCAAGACAGGATGACCGCCTTCAGCGCCCTTTATCAGGAATTGCGTGGCAATCCCGCGACGCCGGGATTGCTATCGCTATGGGATGAGGTTATCAAACAGGCACCCAGCGCCGATCAGGAAAAGATACTGCAGAAGCTTGTTGCTGATTTCGTATCCGCGCCTGCGGCTATGATTGGCGCGCAGCAGCATCTTCTCGGGCAGGCCTTGGGGAAAATAGAATTCGGAAACGCCTACGCGCGCCTGACCTTCGGTCCGGATTTCGCGGGCGGGTGGGATCGTTGGGGCTACGATAATGTACGAAAATCCCTGCCTGGGCTGGCCGCGGATCTGGGTAAGCTGCTGCGGCAGCAGATGGCGGCGGGGACGATTTCCGAACCCGTTTTCGGTATTTGGCTGCATTGCGTTGTCCCGGGAACACCGGAGGCCAAAGCGCTGTTTGGGGAATTGGCGAAATCGGCAGCTTATGCCAAGATGAATCCGGCTTACCACAATATGGCCGCGCACAGCTTGCTATTCGGGGCAACGGCCTTGAAGCCGTCGCTGACGGATTCGCGTGTGGTCAGCCGAGAGCTGCTTGAACTGCCGAGCGATGCCCCTGCCGCCGCGGTGGAGGCGGCGTTCACCTCGGTATTGGCACGGGTGACGCAGGCCCCGGTTCCCGTCACGGTTTACGGTCTTCAAAAAGTGGCGGCGATGGGCCAGTGCACAGGCTCTCTCCTTGTTCAACCAGTGCTCGCCGCTGGGTGCATATCCCGCGGGGCAAGGGTACGAGCAGCTTGTGATCCGCCTGGTCAAGGATATGCAATCGGCCAAACAATGGGGCTCGATTGAACCCTATTTGTCTGATTTCTGGCGTTGTGCCGGTTCGCCCGATGATTCCCGCTATTATCCTGCGGCGGAAGCCTTGGCGGGCTTTGCCGAAGCCGCGCTGGCCGCGAATCAACCCTCCGTGGCCCTGTCGGTTGCCCGTTGTGGGCTGGCCAGCCGGATTGCGGCGCTCGATGCGAAGAACCCGACGGATAATGCCGCCCTGCGCCGGGGCCGTATGCAGGCCGTGGCGGGCAAGGCCGGTCTGGCATTGGGGGTTTCCGAGATTCCGGTCGATTCCACGCATCCCGATTATGGCATCTACAAGTCGAATGCCGAGTATGTCGCTGGCAATCTGCAGAGTGCCTGGGAACTCTTCACGCAGCATGTATCTCGTCTAAAGCCGGACGAGACCAATCCGCAAGCGCCTGCGCTGCTGCGAAAACTCCCGCTCGGGTATGCGTTCTGGCTCTTGGATCGCTGTGTCGCCGAACAACGCACGGATGACGCCGAGGGGCTGGTCAAGGAATTGACGATCTGGTCGCGCCAGGCGGAAGGGACTTTCAGCATGGAGCAGGAGGGGCTGCTCAAGATTGCCTATGCCGACCTGGCCTTGCTCAAGGGAGCGTTGCCGACCGCCCGCGCCTGGTACCGCAAGGTGGCGGACGCCCGTGAGTACCAGGGGTCCGCGCTTTACGTCACGGCGGCACTGGGGTCGGTGCGGATCGACCGGATCTCCAAGAATTTCAGTGCTGCGCTGGAAGAGCTTGAAAAACTACTGCGCGTCCCGGATGCCGGTGCCCGGGGACGGGTGCATTATGCGTGGGCGGAAGTGCTGATGGATCAGGAAAACTACAAGGACGCGCTGGGGGAGGTCGATGCCGTGCTGCGGCAGGATGCGAATCATGCGGATGCCTTGATCCTGCGTGGCAAGATCCATTTTGAAATGCGCAAGCTGGTGGAGGCTACCGAGATCGAACTGGGTCCCTCGCAGGAGAATAAAGTCATCGTGCCGGGCGAGACGCTGAAGATCAACCTGCTGGATCCGACCCTCAGTGTCGCGGGCGTCAGCACGGAGATCGAGGTTGAAGTGGTCACCAAATCCGGTGATCGTGAGCGGCTGATGCTGCACCAGTTTGGCGACAGCAAGGATAAGTTCCGGGCCGAAGTGCCGACGGCGCTGGGGCCTCCGGTCCCGGGCGACAAGATGCTGCAAGTGCTGGGCGTGGATCAACTCCGCTACGGCTATTCGCCGCGGTTTCGCGCCAAGATGAAAGACCTGCCGCCGGATCCGAACGTGGTGATTTCCGTGGCGGCCGATGCGCATTTGTCGCTTTCGGCCGGCGCATTTCCTCCGCGCGAGGGCGAGCGCAAGCTGGATATCGATGAACTCGGCTTGTCATCGGCGCAGCAAGCGTTAGGGATGCGCGCGGTCCGTCCCGGCAATCCGGTTTATCTGCGGGTCATTGATCCGGATCGTAGCCAGACGGCTGGTGTGGATGAGGTCGCGGTCTCGGTGTCGACATCCAGTGGCGACGAGATCCGTCGTCTGATCCTCAAGGAGACCGGCCCCTATTCGGGTGAGTTCGAGGCGGTGGTCCCGACCGCCAGTGCGCAGGCGATGGCGTTCGCATCCGAGAACGCGCCGGGCCGCGACCCGAACCTGGCGATCAGTCCGGGGGCATCGCAGGGATGGCAGGGACAGGTCGGCGACAAGGACAGGACGCGTACCTTCGGGGTTGACCTGAACGACAACGTGCCGCTTGACCGTATGCAGGTCAAATGGGGTACGGTGGATGACGCCCTGACGCACTTTGTGTTGCAGACGTCGATGAATGGCCGGGACTGGGTGACACGTGCACGCCAGCCGGCAGACCGCGCCCCGTGGGATGGCCGTCCTCGTATCTGTTCTTTCCCGACCTACGGGAATAGGGCAATGGCGGTTTCGGAACCGAAATCATGGGTGCTGCCAGCCGATTGGCAGGAAAAAATGGAACTGACATCGGCCCGCGGTGCGATTGACTACCGATCACAACACGTCACGAATCTGGCATCGATGAAGGCAGAGTTTGTGGCTGAAGGTGGGCACCCGGGATATTCCGTGCTCATACAGTATCGTGCTGTTTTCCATCAGCCGGGGGCTGCTATTCGGCGGTTCCAGTTGACGGGGTATCCGGCGGCAGGAACGATCTTCCTGCTAGACGGCCAACCCGCCGCGGCGGATTCCGTCGACCCGCTGCTGATTGAGCGGGAGCTTGCGCCGGGGCTGCACGAGATCCAGGTCTGGCGGCATGAGAGTCGCGGTGACCTGTTGAACCGCAAACCCGTGCTGCTCTGTGACGCGCCCGGGCAGGAGGCGCTGCAGCCATGCCTGGACAGCATGTTTGATCCGGCATCCTTGCCGGAAGGCCTACGCAGCCAGATTGCCCTGCCGGCAACAGTGATGCCGAGCGGGGCGGAAGGCTTCGATGTGTCTTTTGGCACGAATACGCAGTCGCGGCTGGTGCGATTGGTGATCCAGGGATTCAAAGGGGTGGCTCCGGTGGTGCAGTCGGTCTCGCTGACGGACCGGGATGGCAAGGTGCGGTTGCCCGTCGCGCAGGACACTTTGCAGCTACGGCAGAATATGCAGCTTGAGGTATTGCCAGGCGACCGGATTACCGCGCGTTACGAGGATCCAGTGACGGCCACGCCGGGGCGCGACCGTCACGAGCAACATCTTGTCGTTGCCTTCAACGACGCCAGGATTGCCGTGTCGTTCGTCGATTTCGAGACGCTGCCGACCGGGGAACGCCGCCTCAAGCTGGATCCCATTCGACGGTTCCGGCATGACGATGCGATCCTGATCGTGATTGATGATGTGGATATGGATGGCTCGGTGCAACGCGATCAGGTGGACTTCCGTGTGGTCACCAGTGACGGCCAGTCGGTCACGCAAAAGGCGGTCGAAACCGAGATTCATAGCGGCCAGTTTGTCGGTCGGATATTCCCTGTCAAGGGCAAGCCCGCGCGGGCCTCGGAAATCCAGATTCCGGCGGGAGGCACGCTGACCGCCATTTACCGGGATGTGGAGAACCTGGATCCGGGTATTCCGACCGATCGGTCCGCAACGGTTGAGCATGCGCAGTATGTGATTCCGGCGATCGGCGTGTATACGTTGGAAAGCGAGGCGCTGCCACCTGCGCCAAGGGTCGCCATGCCAATCAACACCCCGGCCGTCGCCAAGCGCGCGTCGCAGGGGGCGGGGGCGGAAGTCGTGCCGCCGCGCCAGGCGTTGCGTTACCGGTATGTGGATCAGCAGGGTCTTGCAACCGCCAGCCTTAGCGGGGTCATTGGCGCGAGCCTGCGGTTTGACGTGGTGGTGCCGCATCTGGCCTTGACCCATAACAGCCAGATCTCGGCCTACGTGCAGGTGGTCACGAACGGGGCGGTTGCCAATGACCAGCCATTTGACATCATGGCCCATGGCACCCTGAAGCTGACCGCCTTGCCGCAGGGTGCCGAGGTGTCCTCCGCCCCTGGGTACACGGTTCAGTCCCGTCCGGTGCCTCCCTCGAATATGCCGCCTTTGGATGAAGGTCGTTTCGCGTTTTCCGTGCCGCTGATCCTGGGCGAAAAAGCGACGCGCAGCTTTGCCACGAAGGAGGCGGAAGCGCTACCTTCATCCTCCCTGCCCGAGGGATTGACGGTCATGGCTGGGGATATTGTGCGGATCGGGTATGCCTGGCAGGATCAGGCCGGAAAGGTGCAGTGGCAGACGGCGTCGGTAAAGGTGGTCAGTCACGGCTTCCTGGATGTGATGAATGACCGCTATAATGAGCCGCTGTTGTCCGCCTTCGTCGGCGAGAAGGTGTTTGTCCGGCTGGTGGCTTACGGGCTGGACACCAGTGATGAGCGCGATCGCTCGTCAGTTGGTTTGCGTTCCGATAGTGGAGTTTCCTCAACCTTTGCCTTGCGCGAAACCGAGTCGCATTCCGGCATCTTCAAGGGCGTCTTCGCGCTCAGTTATGCGGATGACAATGTGCCGTCCAATTTGCCGCCTGTTGAACTGAACGGTTTCCCGGTTCGCTATGGCGAGCAGGTGACGGTCAGCTTTGGCGATCAGGCGTTTACCGTTGCGGTCAACAAGGGGGCTGATGGCGGGGTTGAACCCTTCAGCAAACGCTTTACCGGGGATGAAATGGCCGTGCAGACCAGTTTCACGCTGGCCGAGTGCTTCTTCGAGCTGGCCAAGAAACACCGGCAGATGGATCAGGAAAGCCTGGCTCGCCGGGAGATGGGGCAAGCGCAGAAATTGCTGGCCGAGGCCATCGCGTCCCATACGGATAACGAGATGCGAGCCCACGCCGAGTATCTGCTGGGTAATCTGTCGCAGGAGTATGCGGATTTGTCCAAGAATGATGCCGCCAAGCTACCCATGTACCAGGACGCGCTCGCCCGCTTCTCGAAAATCCCTGTGGATTACCCGGACACGGAATTTTCTCCCAAGGCGCAGTTCAAGACGGCACTGGTCTATGAGAAAATGGGCGAAATGGAAATCGCCGTGGAAGAGTATGTGAAACTGGCTTATAAATATCCCGACAGTGAGCACATCCCCGAGGTGATGTCCCGGTTGGGTGGCTATTTCCAGGACAAAGGGCAGAAATTCAAGGAGCAGGCCGATGTCTTGCGTGAAAAGACGGATGTGCAGTCGCAGGCCGAAGTGCTGCGCCTGGATGAGCTGTCCTATCCGGAGTTCCTCCGGGCGGCCCGGATATTCAACAAACTGCAGCAACGGTTCCCGGAAGATGAGCTTGCCGGATCATCAGTATGATGATGCGATCGCCGGGTTCTTGACGGTTTATGATAATGAGCAGTACGATGGCCGTGAGATTCGCTCTCAGGCCATGTACTGGAGCGGGCTGAGTTACGAGCGCAAGGCGGCCCTGATGTCCGAGGGTGACTGGAAAGGGCGGGGGAATGCAATCAACGCCGGTTATAAGATCTACCGGCGCGTGACCTACGATTTTCCGGATAGCAAATGGGCCAAGCTTGCCCGTGGCCGCTTGGCGGATCCGGTTTTCGGACGTATTATCGAAGCGGAGCAGGCTGACCGTGATCGGATGATGGAAGGTCTGAAAGAACAAAAGAAGAAGAAGCGTTGAAAGCGAGGCGGGGTTGACAGAACTCGAGAAACGGTTATTGGCAACCGAGGGCGGTATTGCACCGGAGGCTCTGCGTCTATGCGTTCTGAGTCGGCAGCGTGTAGACACCGGGCGGTGGTGGCGACGCTCGCCCCTCTGGGTCTGCGCGACGGAATCGCACTTGATCCTGCTGGCGGTGTCGCGGCGAAAATATATCGAGCAGGTACCGCTTGCGGATTGCCGCGACAGCCGTTACAATGCGGAGTCCGGGGAATTGATCCTGGCACCGGTGGAGACGTTGTTGTTTTCCCGGATCCGGATGAGCCCGCGCGATGCGCTGGCGGTGCTGCGGGCGATAGGAAATAGGTAAGCCACCCGGGGGCCGGGCGAAAACAGATTGGTAACTGGAGAAAATTTGAATCGAACATCCAACGCCCAACGCCCAACATCCAACGCCCAAGTCGGGAGTCTTTGCTTGGATGTTGGGCGTTGGATGTTGGGCGTTGGATGTTGGGCGTTGAAATAAACAAGGAGGATAAGGTTATGTTGGAGCAAATACTCAAGGGCGGATCGATGATGGTTCCGCTGATGGCGTTAAGCCTGCTGGGCGTGGCTGTGGTCTTTGACCGGTGGATGGCGTTTTCAGCCAACCGCAAGGTGGATACCAAGGCGCTGCGGGCTAAAGTGCAGGCGGCTTTGCGGGCGCAGAACCCGGCGGCGGCGATTACCGCCTGCGAATGCTCCAGCGGCCCGATCGCCTCGGTACTGCTTGCCGGACTGCGCACCTATGTGCAGCTATGTGGCAAGAACGAGAACCCCGAGACGATGCGCCTGGTGGTCGGGCAGGTGATGGAGGATTACAGTGCCCAGGCGATCAGTGTCGTCAATAAGCGGATGGATGTGTTGACCACGGTGGGTACGGCCGCGCCGTTGTTCGGAATGACCGGTACCGTGACGGGCATGATCATCTCGTTCAAGGGGCTGGCATCCGCTGGCAGCATGGGCGGTGGCGGCGCGGTCGCTGATGGTATTGCCGAGGCGTTGATCACCACGGCTGCCGGCCTGATCATTGCCCTGATGGCCGTGATCCCCCAGAGCTTGTTCAACCGCTGGAGCGATGAGATCGAGCTGGAGATCGAGGAAGCAACAGCCGAAATGGTTGAATTCATTTTAACCCACCATTGATATTGTAGCCTCGGTCACCAGACCGTGGACCCCAAGCAGGAGCGATCCACGCTCTGGCGAGCGAGGCTACGTAACCGGAAAATAGCTGATCGAACGCCATGAGAAACAAAGATAGCAAGGGCAAGAAGAAGCGGGTTGGCGCAATCCCGACAGATTCGTTTTCGGATATCGCGTTTCTGCTGATTGTTTACTTCATGGTGGCAACGACGCTGCTGAAGGTCAAATCGATCACAGCGGATCTGCCGTCGGGGGAAAAGGCGGCGCAGGCCCAATCCGAGAAAACGCCGATTGTCAACCTGCGCGGGGCAGAGATTTTCTTTAATGATAAGCCTGTCGAGATGGATGATCTCAATGCCCGCCTGGCGGCGTTGGAACTGGCGCAGAAACAGAATGCACAGCGGGTAATTATGCTTGAATCCGCCCGCGGGACACCTTACGAGAACTATTTCAAGGCGCTGGCGGCCATCAGCTCGAATGGCGGGGTGGTGGCGATTGTCGAGGCGGAGGAGAAGTAATGGCACTGAAAAAGAAACGCAGGACCGTACCGGTGCCGGTGGCCAGCATGGGCGATATCGCCTTTCTGCTGATCATTTTCTTCCTGGTTTGTAGCGAGGTCTCCAAGGAACCAGATGTGGATTTGAAGTCGCCGCGTTCGTCGCATGTACAGAAGATTGAGGCGACGGTAGTCGCGCGCGTGGCCGTTGACGTCAATGGCCGGATATTCCTCGACGGCCAGCCAGTCAGCAGTGCCAAGGATGTTGAATGGGG
>JAIFLS010000056.1 GCA_020048935.1 bacterium
GTGGCGGTCGGTGCCCCGGACGGCGTGATGCTGCGGCTGGAGGGCAGCGATGCTCCGAATGTCGTGGAGGCGATGACGTTCCTGCGCGAGTACAACATCCGCGGTTCGGTCCCGGTCGGCAGGCAGGTGGTGGTGATCGGCGGCGGTAATGCCGCGATCGATGCCGCCCGTACGGCGCTGCGGCTCGGGGCGGACAAGGTGACAATTCTCTATCGCCGGACGCGCGAGGAGATGCCCGCCTATGCCGAGGAGATCGAGGCGGCGATCGAGGAGGGCGTCACGGTGGAATGCCTGATGTCGCCGGAAGCCTTTGAACGCGACAAGCATGGCAAGGTCACCGGTGTTCGCTGCGCGCCGATGCGTCTGGGCGATTTCGATCGTTCCGGGCGGCGGCGCCCCGCCGGGCGGCGGCGCCCCGAGGCGGATGCGCAGCAGGCGAAGGTGATGCCGGCCGACCAGGTGATCCTGGCCGTCGGGCAGGCGCTCGATGCGCGTGGTCTGCTGGGCGGCGAGGTGGCTCTGACCGAATCCGGCTGGCTGAAGGCCGATCCGGTGACAGGCGCGACCTCGCTCGAGTGGCTGTTCGCCGCCGGTGACGCGGTGACCGGTCCCTGGTCGGTGGTCGGCGCGATCGGCGATGGCGAGAAGGCTGCTGTGGGAATGGACCAGGCCCTGACCGGGGCAAAGCACGCCTTCTGGCGGCAGTACCACGAGGTCCAGACCGATTACGATCCGGATGCGGATCCGGTCGAGTACCCGCGCACGAAGATGCCCGAGATGCCGGTCGAGCGGCGGCGGAACAACTTCGACGAGGTGGAGCAGTCCTGGAACGAGAGCACGGCGGTTCGGCAGGCGAAGCGCTGCCTGCGTTGTGATTACGGTAAATGTCTATCGGTGGCGGAATAGGAGCGTTGAATCATGGCTACATTGACAATCAATAACAGGACGCTGACAGTACCGGACGATGCGACTCTTCTGTCGGCGGCGTCGCTGGCCGGGATCAAGATCCCGACGCTATGCAACCTCGAGGGGCGCGAGGCGATCGGGGCCTGCCGCGTGTGCGTGGTGGAGGTCGAGGGTGCCCGGACGCTGGCGGCCGCCTGCTCGACGCCGGTAGTGGATGGCATGGTGGTGCGCACGAACAGCGCACGTGCCCGTGAAGCCCGGCGCAAGTCGGTCGAACTGCTGCTTTCGGAGCATGACGGCAACTGCCAGACCTGCAACCGCAACCAGAATTGCGAGCTGCGCGAGGTGGCTGATGCGATGGGCATCGAGAAGGTCTCCTACGAGGGGGCCAAGGCACCGGCGCGCATCGATGACAGCACGCCGGCGCTGGTACGCGACAACTCGAAGTGCATCAAGTGCCGCCGCTGTGTGACAGTCTGCGCCGAGACTCAGGGGGTGGGAGCTCTGTTCCCGCAGGGGCGCGGTTTCGACACGCTGATCGGGCCGGCTTTCACCATGGACCTCGACGGTGTCGCCTGCGTGCAGTGCGGCCAGTGCGCCGCTGTCTGTCCGGTAGGGGCCATCACCGAGCGCGATCATATCGAGGGCGTCTGGGCTGCACTCGACGATCCGACCAAGTTCGTGGTCGTGCAGACTGCGCCGGCGATCCGTGCCGCGCTGGGCGAGGAGTTCGGCTACGAGCCAGGCACCCTGGTGACCGGCAAGATGGCGGCCGGGTTGCGACGGCTCGGTTTCGACCGTGTGTTCGACACCAACTTCACGGCCGACCTGACGATCATGGAGGAGGGGACCGAGTTCCTGACCCGCCTGAAACGCGCGCTGGTCGACAAGGAGGATGTGGCTCTGCCGATGTTCACGAGTTGCTCGCCGGGGTGGATCAAGTTCACGGAATACTACTACCCGCAGTTCCTGCCGAACCTGTCCACCTGCAAATCGCCGCAGCAGATGTTCGGCGCGGTGGCCAAGACCTACTACGCCAAGCACGTCAACAAGAAGCCCCAGGAGATGGTCGTCGTTTCGATCATGCCCTGCACGGCCAAGAAGTTCGAGTGTCAGCGCCCGGAGATGAATTCCAGTGGGGTCCAGGATGTGGACTATGTGCTGACCACCCGCGAACTGGGGCGGATGCTGCGGCAGGCGGGTATCGACCTGGCGTTACTGGACGACGAGCCAATGGACAGCCTGATGGGCATCGGCAGCGGTGCCGCCGATATCTTCGCCAATACCGGCGGGGTGATGGAGGCGGCCCTGCGCACGGTTTACGAGCTGGTGACGGGCCGCGAACTGCCGATGGAGAACCTGCACGTCAAGCCGGTCGAGGGGCTCGAGGGTGTCAAGGAGGCTTCGTTGACGATCACGGGCACCGTGGAGGAATGGAAGTTCCTGGAGGGGGTTACGGCGAACGTGGCGGTGGCGCACGGCCTGCAGAATGCGCGCAAGGTTCTGGAGACGATCAAGCGGGGGGAAAAACAGTATCACTTCGTCGAGATCATGACCTGTCCCGGCGGCTGCATCGGCGGGGGCGGGCAGCCGCGCTATACCGATGACAGTGTGCGTCTCAAGCGTATCGCGGCCATCTACAAGGAGGACGAGGGCAAGCAGCTCCGCAAGTCGCATGAGAATCCCGAGGTACAGCAACTGTACAAGGAATTCCTGAAGACGCCGCTGGGCGAGAAATCCCACCACCTGCTGCATACGCATTACACGGCGAGGGACCTGGTCGAGAAGAAGTCGTCATAATGCGGGTGTCGCCATGGGTTTGAGGGTTTGCGTACTGGCGAGTGGCAGTACTGGCAACTGCATCTATGTCGGCAGCGAGTCCACGCGGGTGCTGATCGATGCGGGCGTGAGCTGCAGGGAGACTGCCTCGCGCCTGCAGTCGATCGGCGTGGAGCCGGAGACGATTACCGCCGTGTGCGTGACGCACGAGCACGACGATCACAAGTCGTCGCTCGGCGTGCTGCACCGGAATCTTGGGGCGACTCTGTACGGTAATGCCGGCACGATCCAGGCGCTGGAGCGGGGCGTGAAGACTGCCGGGCTCGCCTGGCAGACGTTCATTACCGGTCATGCCTTCATGATCGGGACCCTGCGCGTCGAGCCGTTCCGGGTGCCACACGACTCGTACGATCCCGTCGGGTTCGTCATCTCGGAGGGCGAGACAAGGGTCGGTGTTGTCACCGACCTGGGTATCCCGACGGAACTGATCCGGCAGCGATTGAAGGATTGCAACGTCCTCGTGCTGGAGGCGAACCATGACGAGGACATGCTGCGCGACTCGAACCGCCCCTGGCCTCTCAAGCAGCGGATTGCCGGACGCCAGGGGCATCTTTCCAACCTCAAGGCGGGTCAGTTGCTGTGCGACGTGGTTTCGCCGCGCCTGCATACGGTTCTGCTGGCACATCTCAGCAGTGACTGCAACCGTCCAGCCCTGGCCCACCACACCGTCAGCGAAACCCTTCGCAAACGGGGCATCACGCACATCAACCTGCTCATGACCTACCCCGACCGCCCCAGCGACATTGTCGACGCGTGATTGGACAAATCCCCGATGACCGGAGCTTCCCGCACCGACGATTCCACCTCGAAGAAATCCGCCGTGGGGAAATTGAACAGGCCGGCTACCAGGTTGCCTGGAAAGCTCTCGCGCTTGTTGCGGTAATCCCGCACGTTGCCGTTGAAGAACCGCCGGGCGGCCTGGATGCGGTCCTCGGTATTGATCAACTCGCGTTGCAATTGCAGGTAGTGTCCATCCGCTTTCAGGTCCGGATAGCGCTCAACCACGGCAAAGAGCTGGCGCATGGCCCCGACCAGTTCCCGCTCATCGGCCGCCTGCGAGGTCGTCGATCCGGTGTTGCCCTGGCATTGATTGCGCAACTGGACAACCCGTTCCAGCACGGCCTGCTCGTGCCTGGCATAACCCTTGACAGTGGAGACCAGATTCGGAATCAACTCATAACGCCGTTTCAGTTCGGTGTCGATGTTGGCCCAGGCATCCCGGATATGGTTGCGCAAGGCCACGAGCGCGTTGTACATGACCACGATAAATAGAAGCGGCAGCAGGCAAACGGCGATGATTGCATAGGGCATGATCAGGAGTTCTCCGTAAAGAGGTACGCCGGCATCCGGGAGCGCAGTTCGACCAGTTGTTCCAGGCCGGGCCGGATTCTTTCCGGTTCGATCTTGCCGGATGCACAAACGGCCATCGCGTGATGCTCGACTTCAATGGTAAGGCGTGGATGGTCCAGCAGGTATTCGATCATGCGTGCATTGCAGAAATCGTATGCGAATTTCTTGTCTTTTGATCGCACGCAGAACTGCCGTGAGAACTCGTGCGATTCAAAGTCGATATCATCAAGCCCGATCGCCTGGGCAATCTTGGAGAAAAAGCCTTCGGGGCCGATCTTCAATTCAGGAAACAAGTTGGGGAACATCAGAATGAAGAACGAGAAGTGGTGATGGTGCGTCTGGCGGCGGCCTTTGCTGTCGGTGGAGTGGGTTTCATAGTGATAGTCGAACATCTTCACCGGGAAGTCCTGGAACGTTCCCGAAAGGATGTTGTAGGCATAGCGGTTGCTGCCCTGGTTGAGTTTGTCCATGAATTGAAAGTCCCGAGCCAGGTCACGATCCTTCTCCGGCCTGAATTCCAGCCCGAGCGCGGCTGCCGCGGCCGCCATGGCCTCGCGGCGCTTCACATTCGCCATATGTCCCAGCCAGGCAATGACGCCGGCAACGGCCGCAAACAAGATAAAGATAAGAATCGGATTCATGCGCGTATCCTAGGAAAGATGTCGGCTATGGGCAATCACGATTTTGTCATGTGATCGGTGCGCGGGTGGGGGTACGTAGTTGCTGCCATCAAATGCGCTTTGGTTCATCTCGCTTAATGAAATCGCTGTATCTTTACTGATAATTTGTCCAGTTTTCTTTTCTAACATGTTCGAGATTCGAGTTTAAACGCCTTTGTCCGATTCGCACATATGCGAATCGGGCGGATAGGATAGCCTAGTTTTCAATGCGGCCGGCGCTTCTTTGATCGCCGGTAATTCGTTAGCCCTGCTGTCTAAGCATAGACAGGCTCCTGACGCTGAACTGATCCTGCAGGTATGCTGCATCTGGCCTGTAGAATTGGTTTCTGAAACAAAGAAGAAGAAGTAGGTCGATCCGTCTTTTTTGTTTTCGGTTTTTGTGCTGGCTGCTCAAGTGCCTTTGGAAGCCTTCCGCTTCGTTGCATGACATCGAACACAAGATCTATAGACGGCGTTCCTTTTGCCTCATAGCGTGCCCGCTTCGCAATAGCCTCAACGCCTGCAATGAAGCGGCATGTGGCTATTCCATAATCGGCAAGAAGGCCGTATATTTCTGGATTAGCATCGGGGAGAAGAGTCTCTGCTATCATAACGAGATCCTCGACTGTCATGGTATCAGGCAAGGTCTCGAAGTGTGTCACGCGTCCGTGAAATTGCTCAGAGGTCCAATGCGTGTTCTGCTCAACCTGCTCTTGGGTTTTCGTAAACTGTGGTGTTGTAATGGCCGCGCACGTTACACCGTGATTTAGCACTGCTGTCATCAGCCAGTTGATTCGCTTTGGGAATGCGTCTTTGATTCGTGCTTTCTGAGGCCAGAGATAATGCGCCTCGTCCAAGACAAGCATCAGATCCCCTCGCTGAATAACCTCCTCAATCTTCGTGCGAATCTGAGAAACCTTGTATGTTGAGCTATGCCCCACGCCGAGGGCTTTTGCGAAGCTTCTGACAAGGGCCAGCTCATCGTCAGACGATGGAATCTGGATGTAGCGTGCAACGCCTGGATGCTGTTCACACCAATGTTTTGCCGCGAATGTCTTTCCTATCCGGCCACGCCCCTGGACAATAACGAAGCCGCCCTCCTGAAGTGCAAAATCAAGCGAGTCGGTAACGCGTTCACCGATGGCGGTAGCAACAAGACCATGGTTCGCTTCTTGAACACACGCGACCATGTACGCTTTGACCATGCCTTCTAGATCAACGTACCAAAGTGCATCGGCATTGAATTCGAATTCCGGGTCCAGGCAGATTCGCTCAAGGTGTCCCGCAAGAGACTCCTCTGCCGCAGTTCTGCATGCATTCACCATCGTGGATACCGGGTAAGAAGAAGGGGCATTTTCCACGTCACTAGCGTCAGGGAAGTCATGTCCTCTGTTTGTGCTGAGGATCATTCTAATGTCCGTATTGGATAGAGGCTCATCATCCAACAATGGAAACGCATGTTGCCCTGCACTAAAAATTTCACCTGGAAAGATTTCGTTGCGAATACGGCGAACCTCTTCAGCGGTGTAATTTGTTTCATTCCTCTTGTCTGTGTGTCGCATCGAATACGTACCCAGAAAACCAGCGTGATGCGCAAGCATTTCTTCGGCAATGGCCTTTATGCCACCCCTTATCTCCCATGAGCGTTTTTGCACGAACAGCAGTAGTTCTGCTTCGTCCGGAGAAAGCAAATGACAGCGTTTCGACGTTACGTTTCCAGAAAGACCATGTTCGTATGCCGTACTTGAGCAATAGCGCTCCTGTCGCGTTGGCCCCGAGTCTTTTCGTACCCTTGTGCTGCTCATTTTACCCCCTCTAATCGCGCCATTCTCGCCTTAAGTCGTTCGGCTGCTGCCATCTGTGATTCTGCCCGCTCCGCGCTGTCAGAAACAGGCTGGCCCATCTTGCGCAGCGCATCCAGCCCGGACGCATGCTTTTGCTCAATTAGCTCTTTGCGTTTCTCTACTGATTCCCGTTGTGCAAGCATACGCTTGCCAAGTATTTCAGCTGCAGGAGAAACGGCTTGTTCAATTGTCATGCGCTTTTGGAAATCCTCTGGGAAGTCCTTGCGCACAACCCTGAACAGGCGATCACCGTAGCGCTGGTGAGCCGCTATGCTTCTGTGCGCAGCCTCCATTTGCTCTGGGGTCGCATCCATAGCCGGGATTGTTGGCGCACGCGGAACAACTGTTGAAATAGGCTCATCTGCATCAAGATCTGTGACGCTCAGAAAATCAGGCCTCTCTGGGTCAAACCACGCGATAAATTTCTCCCCCCGGTGCCG
>JAIFLS010000103.1 GCA_020048935.1 bacterium
GCAGGGAATTCTGAAAGAGTTTCCCTTCCGCAGGGTTTTGCTCCAAATGGGCGCAGTAGTCATCCGGTGAAACGCAAGCGGTGGTCTGCATTCTCTGCTCAAGGGACTTCTCGAGGAAGGAATCCGCGTACATGGAAAGATCCATGCCCTGTTCCTGCTTGAGCAGTTGCTTGATCCCGGAGAAGCTCATTCTGTCCTTCCCTCGACAATTTTATATTTGTCCGGCTGCCCGGCTTGTTTCAGGAGTGCGTTGACTTCCTTTTTGAGTTCGACCATCGCCAGTTCGCGCCCAACCGTGAGACTCTGCCAGCGTTTCAATGCGTCCTTTTCCTGCTGAAGCGCCTCGAACGCAACCGCCTTTTGCGCCTCGGCGTCCTTGCTCGCGGTGATGTCAGACAGGATGCAATGGGTTTGCTTGAATGTTCCATCCGGCCAGTGTCCGATGCGTCCTTCAAAAGCAATGAAGCGACTTTCGCCATTCTTATGCAGCATTTTGAACTCGGAATGAATTTTCCCATTGGCCTTGAACAGGGGGAATCGCTTGCGGAAAGCATCTGAAAATTCGGGTGCCAGAAAATCACCGAACCACTTGCCGATGACTTCTTCGCGCCGGTAACCGAGCGTTTCAAGCCAGGTGTGATTCACTTCGATGAAACGCCCATCTTCATCCAAGGACTGGTACCCCAGTGGTGCCTGATCGAAGAGACTACGGAGACGATCTTCGCTCGCTCGCAGCGCCGTTTCGACATCCAGCCGTTGCAGTTCAGACGCGGCGCGCAGACCGACGGTCTGCAGAATGGCTTCGGCTTGTGAACGGCTCGCCAGCGGACGGCGCGAGATCACGGCAATCAGGCCGATAGGCTGTCCGGCAAGGCCGAAGAGCGTCACGCCAATATAGCTCTCCGCCCGCAGCTCCTGAAGCACCTGGTCACGGGGGAAGAACTGGCAGACGCTGGCAGGAAAACAACAGACCGTCTTGCCTACCACATCCCCGCAGGGGGTATCTTTCAAAGCGTAGGTCACGTTGTCCTCGAAATGACCATCGCAGTAGACGGCCACGGTCCGCGCGTTCAAACCGTCGCCTTCGAGCCGGTCAATGCACACAAAATCCATTTCAAGGCTCTGCGCGAGATATTCGGCCAGCGACTGGAAGAACGGCCTGTCCGTCGAGTTTCCTCCAGTCTGCGCCAGAAAGGTCAACACTGCCTCACGCTGCTTGCGCTCGTTGATGCTACTCATCACCACCCGGCACAATGGCGCGCCGTCTTCCGCCTGGGCGGCGGTGGCCGCCAGATGCGCCCAGAGGAGCGCGCCGTCGGGCTTGATCAGTCGCAGCTCGCATTCCTGGGGTTCGCCGGTCGCAAGGAGCCGCTTGTGGTGCAGGTAGTAGACATCCTGGTCCTCTTCGAAAATGAACCGGGTCAAGGGCTGCCGGACCAGCGCGGCACGGTTCACACCCAGCAGGGAGGCGGCGGTGAGGTTGGCTTCCAGGACCAGTCCCTTCTCGCGTCGTAGAGGTCGAAATAGCGCACCCGCCCGGCTTCGATCTCGGTCTGGGCCTTGCGCAGTTCGTCGTTCTGCATCTCCAGCTCGATCTGGTGCACGCGCAGTTCGTGGAGGAGACGCTGGGTTTCCGCGGGCGAGGTGGCCGCGAGGGGTTCCGGCGACAGGGCCAGTTTGGCCTCAGCCTGCTTGCGAAGATCGTTGGTCATGGGGTTTTCCTCTGTTTTTTGGTTTTCGTCGGACTTGTCGGACCGGTCGGACACGTCTGACTCGACAGCTCGTGCAGCGCGCGGAATTTCTGCTCGAGTTCGCGCCGCGCATCCTCCGCCAGCTTGCGCTCCGTGATGTCCACGAAGGTGATCACCGCGCCCTCGATGACGTTGTCGAGCGTGCGGTAGGGCAGGATGCGCATGGTGTACCACTTGCCCTCCGCGGTCTGCACCTGCGCCTCCCTGGGAAGCAGGGTGTCCAGCACGGCCTGCACATCCAGCGGAAGGCGGTCGTAGCCCTTCAGGTTGGAAACGATGTGGCCGACGGGCCGTCCCACATCGGCAAGGATCAGGTTGATGAGGCGGGTGGCGGACGGGGTGAAGCGCAGGATGCGCAACTGGTGATCCACAAACACCGTGGCGATGCCCGTGCCGGCCAGCAGGTTGTTCATGTCGTTGTTGACCCGCGACAGGTCGGCCACCTTGGCCTGCAGTTCGGCGTTGACCGTGGCCAGTTCCTCGTTGACCGACTGCAATTCCTCCTTGGAGGTCTCCATCTCCTCGTTGGTGGATTGCATTTCCTCATTCACCGACTGCATCTCTTCGTTGGAGGACTTGAGTTCCTCGTTCGCGGTCTCCAGTTCCTCATTGGCGGCCTGAAGATACTCCTCCTTGGCGCGCAGCTCCTGCTTGAGCGCCGTGATCTGCGTACCGTCCGGCGGTTCCCCTCCGACCTCCGACCTCCGACCTCTGCTTTTCGGTTCCTCCGGCGCCTCCTGCAGGATGACCAGGAACAGGGGCGTCTCGGAGGGCGTGGCGGGCTTTGCCACCCGGCGCACGATCAGGTTGACCTTGCTGTAGTGGCCGTTCGTCTTCACGCGCAGGCCCGGGCAGCGCACGGTCTCCGGGGTTCCGATGGCCTTGTGCAGGGCCGTGATCAGGTTGTGCTTCAGCCCTTCGCGGGCCATCTTGAGGATGTTGCTCGCCCCGACCATGCCCGGGGCGAGTTCGAGATAGAGGCCGGTGCGGCCATGCAGATAGAGGATGTCGCCCTCAGCGGTGACCAGTGCAGCGGCCGCAACGATCTCCTGCAACAGCGCGGTTTCGGTCAGCTCGCGCAGCGGCAGCTTCGCGGGTGCCGCCGTTCGCGCGGCAGGCCGAACCGGCCGCTCTTCCTGCGCCCCGGCCAGGGGCGGCAGGAACCGGCCCGGGGCAGCGCGGGGCAGGCCGTGGACATTGTCCCTGCGCTGGTAGAGCTTGGCCTTGCGGTCCAGGCCGCTGAAGAGTTCCAGGTGCTCGCCCACTGTCTCGGAGGTGCCCAGGAAGAGAAAGCCACCCGGGTTGAGCGCGTAGTGGAACAGGGGAATGAGTCTCTTCTGCAGTTCAGCGCCCATGTAGATCAGCAGGTTGCGGCAACTGATCAGGTCGAGCTTGGAGAAGGGCGGGTCCTTGATGACGTCCTGCTCGGAGAAGACCAGCAGGTCCCGGATGTTCTTGTGAATGCGGTAGGCGGGCGGATTTCCGTCCGCGCCGCCGGGTTCGGGCGCAAAGAACCGCGCCAGCCGCTCCGGGGTGAGGTCGGCGGCGATACTGGCCGGATAGATGCCGGCGCGGGCCACAGCCACGGCATGGCTGTCGAGGTCGGAGGCGAAGACCTGGAGGGTGGTGAAGCTCTGCCGTTGCGCCTCCAGTCGCTCCTGCAGCAGGATGGCCAGCGAATAGGCCTCCTCGCCGGTGGAACAGCCCGGCACCCAGACGCGAAGGGTCGCGCCCGCCGGGCGACCGGCAAAGAGCTTGGGGATGACCTGCGCCTCAAGGGCGGCAAAGGCCGCAGGATCGCGAAAGAAGTTGGTCACACCGATCAGCAGGTCGCGGAAGAGCGCCTCCGTTTCGGCCGGCGTTGCCTGCATGAACTTGACATAGCCCTCCAGGGTTTCGATCTGGTGGACGGCCATGCGCCGCTCGATCCGCCGCCGGATGGTGGCGGGCTTGTAGTGGGAGAAGTCGTGACCCGTTTGATTGCGCAGAAGAATGAAGATCTTCTTCAGCGCATTCTCGGCCTTGGGGGACGGTGCGGTCTCGGGTGAACAGCCGAAGGCGTGGGTCGCGTAGGCGATGAGCTGGGCTGGCATGTCGGCCGGGGGCAGCTCGAAGTCCACCAGGCCGGTGGCGATGGCGCTGCGCGGCATGCCGTCGTACTCGGTGGACGCGGGGGTCTGGGCCATGACCATGCCGCCCTCGCCCTTGATGGCGCGCACGCCCAGCGTCCCGTCGCTGCCCGTGCCCGAGAGCACGATGCCGATGGCCCGCTCGTGCTGGTCCTGGGCCAGGGAGCGGAAGAAGAAATCGATGGGCAGGCGCTGGCCGCGCGGGGCGGCCGGCTCCAGCAGTTGCAGGGCGCCGTTCAGAAAGGCCATGTCACGGCCCGGTGGAATGATATAGGCGCAGTTGGGCTGGACCGTCATGCCGTCCTCGACCTCGAAGACCTGCATGCGCGTGTAGCGCCGGATCAGTTCGGTCAGGATGCTCTTGTGGTCGGGGGCCAGGTGCTGCACGAGCACAAAGGCAATGCCGGGGTCGGTCTCTGCCGGCATGCCCGAAAAGAAAGCCTCGAACGCCGCCAGTCCGCCGGCGGAGGCACCGATCCCCACGACAGGGAAGCCGGCAGCGGCCTGGTCGGGCGTTGGCTGCGCATAAATGGCGTTTTCAACGGGATCTGTTGACGTAGGGGGCTGCGTTTTCCCGCGATGTGCAACGCGCCGTTCGGTGAGGTCCTTGTTCTTCCTAGTCATGCCCATTTCCCCTTCGACAGAGCTCTGCCGCTCAATCTGGCTTTGTCGCCATGCGATGTATCACTCCCGCCGATCAAGTTATTGAGCGGATTTCTTCTGATCCTGAAAAGGTTCTGGAGAGGCCTTTGTCAACCGTCCATTGGCGATTCAGAGAATAGTGGGGATTCCCCCGTGATGTAAAGCGATTATTATTCGCTCTTTTTGTCGCCGTTTCTTGAGCGTGAGATCATCATCGGCTCGTTCGACTCCAGTATCCGTCACTCCCCCTTCCGCTTCCGCGTCGCGACATCCGAGCCGGACAACGCCCGGCAAAACTGCACACGATAAGCCAACTGCTGGCGGCGGGCGCTGATCACGCTGCGTTCCAATTCATGCACACTTGACGCCGTCGGCGAACTGCGATAGGTTTTCGTCCGTTTCGCGAGGGGCATCTGTCGCGGGACGTCGATGTGCAAAGGTGCCTGTATTCAAGTGCTGGACAATTATAATAGGAGTCAGATCATGCTCGGTCTCATCATCACCGTCGCCGTCGTTGTCGTCATCGCCCTCTTTGTTGGCGGTATCTACAACAGCCTGGTTGCCTTGCGCAACCGCTTCAAGAACGCCTTTGCGCAGATCGACGTGCAGCTCAAGCGCCGCTACGACCTGATCCCCAACCTGGTCGAGACCGCCAAGAGCTACATGAAACACGAACGCGAGACGCTGGAAGCGGTGGTCAATGCCCGTAACCAGGCCGCTGCCGCCGGCAAGGCCGCCGCCGCCAACCCGGGCAACCCGGCCGCCATGCAGCAACTGCTCGGGGCCGAAGGCGCGCTGGCCGGTGCCATGAGCAAACTGATGCTGGTCGTCGAGCAGTATCCGGATCTCAAGGCCAACCAGACCATGTCGCAACTCATGGAGGAGCTGACCTCCACGGAGAACAAGGTCGCCTTCTCGCGCCAGGCGTTCAACGACGCGGTCATGCATTACAATACCGCCTGCGAGAAATTCCCGGCCGTGATGCTCGCCGGGGCCTTCGGCTTCCAGCCCGCCGCGCTGTTCGAGATCACCGATGTGCAGGAGCGCGTCGCACCGAAGGTCAGCTTCTAATGGATTTCTTCGCGCATCAGGACCGCGCCCGGCGGAACACGTCCCTGCTTGTGCTGCTCTATGCACTGGCGGTCAGTGGAATCATAGCATCGATCTACCTGGTCGTCCGGCTGCTTTTCAGCAGCATGGAGGATGCAAACGGTGAGGTGGCGACCGGACTCTGGGATGCCGGACTCTTCGCGATGGTCTCGGGGGCCGTGCTCGCGCTCGTGCTGGCCGGCTCCCTGTTCAAGACCCTGCAGCTTTCGCAAGGCGGATCGGTTGTAGCCCGCTCGCTCGGCGGACGCCCCATCGAGCCGGGCACACGGGACAAGGATGAACGGCGCCTGCTGAATGTGGTCGAGGAAATGGCGCTGGCCGCCGGTATCGCCGTCCCTCAGGTCTATCTGCTGGATCACGAGCCCGGCATCAACGCCTTCGCCGCGGGGTTCACCACTCGCGATGCGGTCATCGGCGTGACACGCGGCTGCGTCCAGCAGCTCTCGCGTGACGAGCTGCAGGGCGTGATCGCACACGAGTTCAGCCATATCATGAATGGCGACATGCGCCTGAACATCCGGCTCATGGGCATTCTCTTCGGCATCCTGATGCTGACGATTGTCGGACGCATCCTGTTGCGCACCGCGCACCTTGGCGGTGGTCGGTCACGCAGCGACAAGAAAGGCGGAAACCCGCTGCCGTTCCTGGGGATCGCCCTGATCATTATTGGCTACATCGGCGTGTTCTTCGCCAACCTGATCAAGAGTGCCATCTCGCGGCAACGCGAGTATCTGTCGGATGCCTCAGCCGTGCAGTTCACCCGCAATCCGGACGGAATCGCCGGGGCACTGAAGAAGATCGGCGGCCTGAGCGCCGGGGCCACGGTGCAGAATGCGCACGCCTCGGAAGCCAGCCATCTGTTTTTCGGCCCCGTCAGCGGGTTCAGTTTCGGGGCGATGCTTTCGACGCATCCGCCACTGGCTGAACGCATCAGGCGCCTGGACCCTGCCTTCAATCCTGAGATCGCCCGCCTGATGGACGCACCGTCCGGCAGCCGTTCCGCTAGCGCTGGCGCGGCGGGCTTCGCGGGCGGGCATGCGGGCACGGCCAATCTTGGCGCGGCGGCGGCAACGCTGAAGCGTCTACCGGCATCGCTGCTCGATGAGGCGCGCGATCCCGCCGGCGCCAGAAGCATCATTTACGGCCTGCTTGTGTCCAACGAGGCCAAGGTGCAAAAGGCGCAGCAACGGTTGATCGAGAGCGCAGACCCGCAAGTGGCCTCGCGTCTGCCGGCAATCCGCGATGCCTTGTCCGCCCTGCCCTCCGGTATGCGCCTGCCGCTGGCCGAACTGGCGGTCCCCGCCTTGCGCGTGATGCCCAGCGAGCAATACCCCAGGTTCCGCCAGGCCGTTCAAGCCGTGATCGAGGCCGATACGGAGATCGACCTGTTTGAATTCGCACTCAGCCACATGATCATCCGTCACGTCGCCTCCGCCTTCAGCCGTCCCGACAAGGCCCCCGTCCGGTATCGCGCCCTCGACGCGATCCTGCCAGCCTGCCGGACGGTACTGGGGGGACTCGCCGCCTGGGGCTCCAAGGATAAGGCGGAAAAGGCCTACGCGGCAGGGTTGAAATCGCTTGGGCAGCCCGCATCCAGGCTGGATGCCGATGCGGTCTCTCTACTGGCCATATCCGACGCGCTGGACGTGCTTGCCAGTGCCTCCCCCACCCTCAAGCGCACCGTGATGGATGCCTGCGCGGCCTGTGTCCTGGCTGACGGGACCATCGCCATCGAGGAGACCGAACTGCTGAGGGCGATTGCCGACTCCATGGACATTCCGATGCCGATAATCTGAGCAGCAGGGCTCCAGCCGCCCCCGGTATTCAGCCTCGCGACAACGTTCCTGTCCGGGAAGCCCGCAACGGCAGGCGAGTAGGTTTTTACAGATTCGTGTACTGCTCAATGAGCAGGGTCCATCCCTTTATCATGCCTCCAGCCACCACACAGAGCTTCCAGCCCATGAACCCCAGGCAGCCAAGGATCGACAGGATAAACAACATTCCGGCGATCCGGATCAACCGGTAGCAACGGGAGTGCTCAAGAGATTGTCCCTTGGTTCCATAGATCTGGAATGACTTGTAGGGCGCATCCTGATAGGCTCCGACCAGACTGCCGGTGCGCGGATCAAAGTGGTAGCCCTTCGGCCCCTGCTCACGCTGTTGGAGCATCCGCCGGGTCTTCTTTGCCCATTGGAACGTACCGTAGGAGGCACCCGAAGCGGCGATCCGGCTTTCGATATACTGCTCGATGTCCGCGCGGTTTGCCTTGATGAAGTAAGCCGCATAAGCGCGCCTGGCCAGCGACCAGTCTGCCCCGCCCCCCTGCCACAGAGTCGCCACAAAACTCTCGATATCGGGTTCAGCCATATAATCCCCCGTCACGCAACATTCGGGCTACGGAATCTTCTCATGCGCCTTGCGCCCATACACCTTTTCGTAGGCCCTGCACTGGGGGCAGAGAACCAGAAAAGCAAGCCGCACTGTTTCCTGCGGGCATGCTTGCACGCCGGACATCTCAAGCAGCCTTCCGCCAGTTCGCGGTCCCGTGCCGTAATGGTTGGCGCACTCATCTCGAATCCCCCTTCCGTAACCGGGGCATCCTGCCCCGGACTGCCAACGCCCGCCCTGCCCTATTTCCTTTGCATCGCCTCAACCCGGCGGAGCCATTCCTGGGTCTCCGGGGTCAACTGTCCGACGTGTTCATCGGTCAAGAGTTGGTTCTTGCGTAATTGCAGGATCATATTACCGAATTGCGAGCGCCGCCAATCGTTGAAACAGTCAGCGATTATGCCGTCCGCTCGTTTGATGTGTCGATAGAGCTTCAGGTATCTCTCGTGCGCGGTGCCGTCGCGACTCGCGGCCAGACCAGCAGCCCGCCCGTTGATGCGCTCGCATAGCGTGTGCAGCATCCCGTCATGCAGGCTGCGGATGTATTTCCAGTCTGATTCCCCGAATGGCTCGTTCATATGTAACACCCTCCCGTCGCAGGTTCTGCCGTTCCCCTCTCCCTCTCGTTCCTGTCCACCCCGCCGCTCATATAAAGAATGACGCCCCTGTTGGTCCCACGGCTAACCATACTGCGGGTGCTCTTCGGCAACGGCTTGGAGGTGAGTCTCGACCAGCGAATTTTCATAAAGGGATTCAAGCGGGAAGCATAAGTCATAATCGCCCCAGACCAGATTGCCCCATTCTATGCGGTAGCTATAGAACAATTCCGCATCCAGGAACTTGCGGATTTCGGGGTGTTTGGATGCCTGCAGAAACGGTTCGAAATCAACCTCTGTGATTTGCCCATCATTAAAACGTATGCGAAGCCGATATCCGTCAATCGGCGTCACACAGGTAATTGCAACCTCGGTTCCTGATTGCAGCATGATTATAGCCTCCTGGTTATTCGTTCGGACGTAATAGGCTTGTGCAGCACAAAATAGTCCACCCATTTCCTGACGATATCATCGGCATAAGCTGACACCAATGTCTTGAAATTAGCAAGCTGTACGGGATCCAGCGGCCTACGGCCTTTGACGTCCCGAAAGGACACACCGATAACGGTGCCGTTTTGGATATCGAGTTCAGCCCGGCATTCCGCTCCTTGATATACACCATGGACATGCACGGGGTCGTGCTCGTTCGCGTAAAACAGGACGATCAAGCCGAAGTATTCATAAAGTTTTGGCATCCATTACTCCTTTAACAATTCCGAATTTCGCCTTTACCCCACGCTCCCCGTCAACGTCTCCGGCACCCCCGGCAATATCACATGCCGTCTGAACATAATCACACCCTGTTTCATTCTCCCGCCAGCCGCCAGCTCGGCGCAAGTGAAGAATGGCGAGACGTGACCCCACCGCCCCTATCCAGAATCACCTTCTCCCTTCGGATTGTGAAAATCCGACCTTGCAGATCGGGTTCAACGGCTGTTTCCTGCTTTAGTTGTCTTTCTTTGGCTGCGCTCACACCTTCCCCTCTCTTGTCACACACGCCTGCAAGTCACATCAAGGACGCTACAGTAGATACCAGTTTCCGCACGGTGCCTCAAACATAAAAGCGAGCAATCGGGAGCCATTAGCCGCCGAGATCAGCGGTCTACTCGCAGCGGGTGCCAGGGGGGGCAGTGCATAGGGTTTCTACCCAGCGGTTTGCCATCTGGCAAGTCTCGCGAGTCGCATCCGGCTGGTCATCGGGGAATGCGGAAAGCCAGAGTGCGCGGTTTTCTAGGAATGGCGTGGTCCAGTTCACGGGGATGGATGCAGGCATCGCCATCGGCTGCACCCAGATAATCCGGGCCTTGCCGTTCTGCAGGCCTTGCAAGCAGGCCCGCTCACCGGGTGAAAAGAAGGTGCTGCACACAATGCCGTCGAACCGGGCAAGCTCGGCTTGCAGGGCGACCACCTCCGCCGCCGTTGCCTTGCGCGACACGCGCAGCGCCCGGCGCGGGGCGTTCATCCGTAGCAGCCCGGCATTGCCCTTGTAGCGGCTTTTCCCCAGCATCCCCTGCGGCACATCGCGCAGCGCCCAGCGCCGAGGGTTGGCCCGCACGTAGTTTTCGCGAATGTCCAGTTCCTCGGCATCAAAGCAGATCACATCGTAGTAGTTCGGTGCCCACACCTTTTGCTGTTCTGTCCCGCTATAGCGGGAGATTACCCCGCCGCTGCGCCGCCACTGGCGCGTGACGGCCCCCTTGAACACGTTCATGACCTCGCCCAGTCCCTTGCCTCCCGGCTGCGTAATGCGCACAATGCCGTGAAAATGGTTGGGCATGACCTGCCAGGCCCCGAGTGCGATATGGCCGTAGTGGCTCGGGATCTGTGCCCAGCAAGTGTCCACTATCTGCCCTAGCGCGTTGGGCTGCATCTTCCCGGCCTTGTCGACCTCCCCGAAGAAGTGCCGGTGGTAATCAGCCCCCATCGTCACGAAGTACCAGCCGGCCATGGCGTAGTCGCGGCCGTCCATCCGCAGCTTCTGCGATATGCTTTTCTTGAGTTCAACAGCCATGCTTACCCCTTGATGAACAGCCGGTTGGTGTTGCCGAATCTGGCATAATACGGCAGGAAAGGCAAGAGTGCCTGCCA
>JAIFLS010000027.1 GCA_020048935.1 bacterium
TGGAGGACGGTCTTGTAACGATCTCGCGGGCGGCGGCGAGCGTCACGTTCCCATGCGAATTCATGCTGGTGGCGGCGATGAATCCCTGCCCGTGCGGGTTCTATTCCGACCCGAAGCGCGAATGCCGCTGCACCGCCCGCAATATTCTGAAGTACCGCGGAAAAATCTCCGGCCCGTTGCTGGACCGCATCGACATCCATATCGAGGTGCCTTCCATGGCCTACGAGGAACTGTCGGCCCTACAGCCGGGCGAGCCATCGGCCGCTATCCGCGAGCGGGCCACGCGGGCCCGCCATGTGCAGCGCGAACGCTTCCGCGGCAAGACAGGCAGGACGCGCATCCATTGCAATGCCGACATGGGGGCGAAACAGGTGCAGACCCATTGCCAGCCGACCCGCGACGCGGCCGACTTGCTGAAAATGGCGATCTCGCAGTTCAACTTCAGCGGCCGGGCCTATGACCGCATACTGAAAGTGGCCCGCACGATCGCCGATCTGGAAAGCGCGGAACAGATCCAGGCCCATCACATCAGCGAGGCCATCCAGTACCGGACGATGGACCGACCGTTGTAGGGAATACGTGTTTGTATGTGTGATGTTTTATGTAGCCCAGTTGCGCCGCAACTGAGGCAAGGTGGATGCGCGTGTGATTACGAATATCGAGCAATAATACCAAGCAACCGTTCGCTTACAACACGAAAGCCGCACTCGCGGCGCGAGTGGGCTACAGTTGGGGCAATGTATGAATGGAATGGCCAATGATGATTGTTGATACGCATGTGCATCTTTACCCCGTTTATGACCGCGAGGCGGCGTTGCGGGGTTGTGTACAGCGGTTGGCGGCACTGGCTCCGGCGACGGTTGCCTATGCCTGCCTGACGGAACGGCACGACTGCCACGCCTACAAGGCGCTGCTCGATACGGCGGCCGCAGAGTCCGGCATGACCGCCAATCCCCGTTATCAAGTACTCGAGGACGGGCATTGCGTCGCCTTCCGCCCCGGCGGCGGCCTGCCCCCGCTATTCGTGCTGCCGGGAAGGCAGATCGCCACCCGCGAGCGGCTGGAGGTGCTTTGTATCGGCCGAGATGCCGCGATTCCCGATGGCGAGCCGGCAGAGCTGACCATCCGTCGGATCGGCGAACTCGATGGGCTGCCGGTCCTGGCGTGGGCGGTCGGGAAATGGCTTTTCAAGCGCAAGCGGTTTGTTGAAAGGCTGCTGGAGACCTTCGGGCCGGATCAACTGCTGATCGGGGATTCAGCCATGCGTCCGGTATTCTGGCCGGAACCCGCGCCGATGCGGGTGGCGCGGAGGCGGCAATACCGCCTGCTGGCGGGCAGCGATCCGCTGCCCAGGGCGGGTGACGAGAGCCAGGCGGGGCGCTATGCGACGCTGGTTGACGCCGCCTTCGATCCACAGGCCCCTGCACGCTCGCTACTGGCCGCATTGATAGCCCCGGCAGTCCCACTCCGCCGCATCGGCTCGCGCTGCAGCCTGTTAGAATTCCCGAGCCGGATGCGCTAGGGCTTGTAAAGGCGCGCGGTGGTTCGACGGGCGAGGCTCGCGAGCCGCTGCACATGAGAAGGCAAATGGCGAAGCCCTCGTATTCCGTTCTCGCGTGCCACGCCGTAGCCTTTGGCGTAGGCTGGTCGCCGTTCTCGTTAACCGATCCCCCCCCGACGTTACCCACTTGTTTTCGCCCGGGCCGGATGCACTAGCGCTTCCTGGCACCTGAGTTTTGCTTGGCGGCGATCTTCTCGTTCAGGTAGATTTCCCAGAGCTTGGCATACTTCGCGAATACCGCGAATGACGTGAACGTGGCGACAATCAGTCCGGGTACTCCATCGAGAAAGCCCCGTTTCAGGATGTAGCAACGGAAAAACCGGAGCACAGGTCGGAAAACAAGGTCACTGAGCCAGAATCCCCGCCCCGAACGATGCTTGCCGACCGCGGAAATCGTGGTAAAACGGTTGATCGTCGCCATCTGGTTGTTGATATCGGTATAGGTATAGTGGTAGAGCGGATTGCGCAGGCGCTTGACCCGGCCGTGCACGATGGTGCGGTCATGGGGCTCCTGCCCGCCGCACTCCCCCTTGTCCTTGCGGAACAGGCGCAGCTTGATGTCCGGATACCAGTCGCCGTGCGTGATCCAGCGTCCGAGATAACGCACCAGGCGCGGGAATTCATAGCCGGCGAAATCGGCAGCGGTCGCGTTCTGGAATTCCCGCCGTATCTCGTCGCGCAGACCGGGGGAAATCTCCTCGTCCGCATCCACGAAAAGGATCCACGGCCCGGTCGCCAGGTCCTTGATCAGGTTCTTCTGCCCGATGTACCCCATCCACTCGTGCTGGTAGACCCGGTCGGTATATTCGCGGCATATCTCGACCGTGCGATCGGTACTGAAACTGTCGACCACCACGATCTCATTGGCCCACTTGGCGCTTTCAAGACAACGGCGGATATTATGCTCCTCGTTGCCAGCGGTTACACAAACGGATATTTTCTCGGGCATGATTCCAGACTCGTGACGGGGTGCGTTCATAAATTGACAGGCCAGCATAGCCGCTGGCGTGCAGATGGACAAGCACTTTCATTTCAGGAATTCCGAATTGGGGGTTGCGTTAAGGACGCTTGTTTGTATATGCTGGGTCAATGAAGAATTATCTGGGTCTTAATCACATTGGTGCCAGTTTTAGCGTTTTCGCTGCGCTGCTGGTGATAGCGTTCTCCCCTGCAGGAGCACAGGTGGCGGACATCCGGATTACCACCCTTGGATCCGATGCCAAGATACCGCTCTCGCTGCGTGAACTGACCGGAGGGGCGACGGCGGCGGAAAAACAGTTTCTCGACGTGCTGCGGGCGGATCTCGCCCGCTCGGGCTGGTTCACCATAAGCGACACCGCACCGGTAGTTGTGCTGCGCGGAACCGCCAAGGCCGCCGGCTCCACGCTGGAAACGCGTTGCGAGGTGCTCAACCAAGCCACAGGCAAGTCCTACTTCTCGCGCGTCTTCCGCGAAGAGGCCACCCGCGCACCGGCGGCGGCGCATGCCGTGGCGGATGCGGTGATCGAGGCGGTCAAGGGCATCAAGGGTATCGCGTCCACGCGTATCGCCCTGATCGGCTCGCGCGAAGGCAAGAAGGACCTTTACGTGGTCGGCGTCGACGGCCAGGACCTGGTTCAGCTTACCCGCGACGGCGTGCCCTGCCTTTCGCCCGCCTGGACGCCGGATGCAGCCAGCCTGTTCTATACCTCGTTCGTCCGCGGCTTCCCCGACATCTACCGCGTCGATCTCGGCAGCAGGGTCCGCACGCGGGCCGTCGCCTTCCCCGGCATGAACACCGGGGCCCAGGTCTCCCCGGACGGTCGGCTCCTGGCGCTGGTGCTCTCCAAGGACGGAAATCCGGAAATCTACACGCAGGAGCTGGCGGGCGGAAAGCTGACGCGGGTCACACGTACGCTGAACGCGGCGGAAGCCAGCCCGGTCTGGTCGCCGGACGGGCGGCAGCTGGCTTTTGTGTCGGATACGACGGGTGCGCCGCAGATCTACGTCACCGGTCGCGAAGGCGGCAAGCCGCAGCGGATCTCCTTCCAAGGCAACGAGAATGTCTCGCCCTCCTGGGGCCCGGACGGTCGGCTGGCCTACAGCAGCCGGCGGCTTGGGCGTTACCAGATTTGCGTCTTCGATCCCAGGACGAAACAGGACCAGCAGGTCACCTCGGCCGCCGCCGATCACGAGAACCCCTCATGGGCGCCGAACGCACGGCACATCGTGTATTCCCGGACGGAAGCCTATTCGGCCAGCATCTATATTCTTGACACGATGGGAGACCCACAGCTAAAGTTGACGACCTTGAAAGGTGATTGGTATTTTCCCGTCTGGTCTCCGCGCTGACGCGCGACAGACAGGGCGGGTTTTTCTGTAACGGCAGGAGAGGCAAGATTATGAAGAGTGGTATCATTCGGACGGTGTTCAGTGTGGTGACGGTGGCGGCGCTTGTTTTGGGGTCGGCAGGATGCAAGAAGAAGAACGGAGCCAACGGCCAGGGGCTTGGCAGTGACATCCTGGATCCGATGAACCAGCTTGGTGGCGGACAAATAGGCTTGGCCGAACGCGGTGAGTTCGGGATTCCCGTCACCGACGCCAACGCCAAGTTCAATAATGTCTCGTTCGCCTACGATAGTTTCACCATCGCTGACAGCGAGCGCAGCAAGATCGAGGCGGTTGCCGATTTCATGGTGGCCAATACGGATACCACTGTTGTTGTGGATGGGCATTGCGACGAGCGCGGCAGCCGTGAATACAACCTCTCGCTCGGCGAGCACCGCGCCTTGGCAATCCGTGCCTACCTGATCTCGCTGGGTATCGCGGGCGACCGCATCCACACGCGCAGTTTCGGCCAGGAGCAGCCGCTTGACCCGGGTCACGACGAGGCGGCCTGGCTGGCCAACCGGCGCGGCGAATTCTCGCTGTTCCGCCAATAGCACGGGCATGGACATAAGCACGATGACCCCGCTGCTCTTCCTGGCCGGTTCAACCGGCCCGCTAGAGCTGCTGGTCATACTTGCCGCCATCCTGGTGCTGTTCGGGCCTCGCAGACTGCCGGAAATCGCCCGTTCGATCGGCCGCATGCTCCACGAGCTGCGCAAGGCGTCGGATGACTTCCGGTCACAGGTCATGTCGATCGAGGACACGATTACATCGGCAGGAACGCAGACAGGGGCGTCATCTGCAAAACCGCCCCTACTGGAGTCGGCTCGCGAGGACGCTCGCCCCCCAGATGTGCGAATGACACCCGTTTCCATAATGGAGGGCGAGCGTCCTCGCGAGCCTATCGGAGGAGATGCTAGCGCCTTGGCAGAAACCGACGTCGGGAGCGCATCGTGAGCACGCCGGACGAGATGGATGTCTCGGCAAAACCGTTTATCGAGCATCTTGATGACCTGCGCAAGGCACTGATCTGGGCTGGTGCGTCACTGCTGGTCGGCTTGCTTGTCGCCATACCGCTGGCTCCTTATATCTTATCCTTCCTCATCATCCCGTTTGAACGTGCGGAACTGACGGTCCCCCTTCAGGTCAACGCCGTTGGCAGCGGGCTATCCATCGCGATGAGGGTCATCTGGTGGTCCGGGTTGATCCTGAGCCTGCCTTTCACACTGGCGGCCGTGGGCGGCTTCGTCCTTCCGGGGCTGACCCGTCGCGAGAAGACGGCCATCTTCGGCGGGGGGGCTGCTTCTCTCGGGTTGTTCGCGCTGGGCGTCTGGATGGCATATCGCTGGACGGTACCCGTGGCACTGCAGATGATGGCGGCCACCGAACGCTGGATGGGGACACCGGCGGCCTTCTGGGAGACGGCTGGCTATGTCTCCTTTGCGCTCAAGCTGCTGCTGGCCTTCGGCGCGACGTTCCAGCTTCCACTGCTGGTGTACATCCTCGGGATGCTTGGCATCATCACCTCGCGGCAGATGCGGGACAAGCGGCGGCATGTCACGGTCGCCATGCTGGTGGTCGGGATGATCATGACCCCGCCCGACCCCTTCAGCCAGATTTTGATGGCCACCCCGCTGATCGCGCTCTACGAGATCTGCATCTGGCTCGTGTACGCCCGCGAGCGGCGAACCCAGATTTGACAAGACACATGACAAACGGAGGGTAAACCCATGGCTATTCGCGTTCTGAACCGGTTCCCGGGCTCCAATGTCCGCGTGCTGGCATTACCGCAGGCACCGGACAAGGAATTGGGTTTCACTCCCGATCCGCATGGCGGCCCGGAAGCACTGTGGTTCGATTTCCGGATCGAGGATCCCGATCCGCCGGTGCCCGTTCCTGAAACGCTGGCACTGGCCCTGCGGTTTTTCGATGTCCACCCAGGCAAAATCAATCCCGAACATTGCCGTCCCGTGATCCGCGAGGCTGGCAAGAGCTGGAACCGCCTGCGCGCACCTGCCGTGACAACGCTTGACGATGGACAAGCCCTGCTGCACTGGACCATTCCCTATCCGGCAGCGCGGGTCGAGCTCGCCCTTTGCCATCCCTATGGACGGGATGAGCTGGACGTGATGCTGCAGCGCGCCAAGGGATACTGGCGCGAGGAATGCATCGGCCTGACCCAGGGTGGGCGCCTGCTGACACGCCTCGACAACCGGGTCGGCGGCAAAGGCAAGGGGACCGCCGCGCCACGCGGCCTTTACCTGCTGGCTCGGCAGCATCCTGGCGAAACGCCGGGATCCTGGATTCTCGATGGCATGCTTGAAACGATCACCCGGGCACGACCTGCGAACTGGTGTGTCTGGAGTACCCCCTTCGCCGACCTCGATGGCGTGATCGCCGGCGACCACGCCGGGGGGTTCACGTCAGGACAAGCGTGGACGAGGCCACCGATGCGATACGAAGGCGCGGTCCTGCAGGCTGACATGAGCCGGTGGGCGGAGCGCTGCCGCCCGGAACTGATCGTTGACCTGCAGGCGTCCGGGATCCGCGAAAACGACGGCCTCCATGTTTCCGTCGCCCCGGTGGCACCCGAGGCCGAACGGAACCGTCTGGCATGGACCCATATCATGCAGCAGGCCCTGGGCCCCGAGTT
>JAIFLS010000108.1 GCA_020048935.1 bacterium
AATCCACCGAGTCCCCTGTCCTACCAAACCACCCGCATCTGTTCTCATCTCACCTTTCCTTTCTCATTTTTCTTTTAACCACCACCACTAGACAGACTTCAAAGTTGCTGTTTCTCTATGTATTTCTTCGCATGCGCCATAAACCGGCTCTTCGGGTAACGCTGTACGAACTGGGTTAGAACCTCGAGGCTCTCTTTCGGTTTCTTTTCCGCGTAGTACATGAATCCAAGCTGGAACAACGCCCTTTCGCCGTCCTCCGAGTTTGGGCTCAACTCATGGGCTTTCTTGAGCCTTTCGGCACGCTGTTCCACGGTTGCGCGGCTTTCCAACCCCAGCGTCAGCATGGCCCGTTGCGCGGATGGCGTATCGCCGTATTCCTCGACAATCTTGTGGAAGTACTTTTTAGCTTCTTCCCAGCGATCCTGATGTTGAGCCGCTTCGCCCAGTGCGCGCAGGGTGCAGGCTTTTCCGGGGGCTGAGCTTCGCGGATCGTTCAGGAATTCGCGGTAGATGCGTTCGGCCGGCTCCCACTTCTCCCACAAGGCATAGAAGTCGGCCAGCATGAAGCGCAACTTTTCATCACTTCGAAAGGCCTTGAGTTCCTCGGGACGGGCGAGGAGGAACTTGACCCTGCAGGCGATCTGCAGGCGGCGGTGAAAGTTACCCAGAGTACCATGAAACTGCTTTTGCATGTCCGGGTTCATTTCAAAGGCCTTTGTGAACTGCGCGAGGGCATCGTCGTGCTTGCCCCGGTAGAAGGCGATGAAACCGAGGTAGTAGCGAGTGTCCCATTCTAGGCGGGTGAGGTACCAGGGGGTTGTCTGGCGGTTGATGACCATGGAGGGGGTGATGTCGGCGGGCTTCAGTGTGTATTCCACTGATAGCGTCTGGGCAGATTCGGGTGCGGCGGCGATCTTCTGGGCTTTTTGCGGGATGGCGTAGAGTTTGAGATCCATCGCCTGGGTGCGGACTTTGGTGATCCATTCCACGGTTTGATCGAATGCGCGCTGCGCTTTGTCTACATCGCCTTGTTCGAGCTGGAGGCGGCCCGTCTCGTAAAGCGCCTCGCCCCGGTAGAGTCCCAGCGGGGCGGCCTGGATGAAAGCGGCGAGCGCCTGGATAGCCTCTTCCGTTTTGCCGGTTTCCGCCTGGCATTGCGCCCGGTATAATTGGGCGGCTTCGGCGTAGACGGTGCCGGTGTGTTTTTCGATCAGGTTGGTGTATTGCGCGATGGCGTCCTGGTATTTCTTGGCCAGGTGCTCAGTGCGGGCATCCCGATAGTCCACGAAGCCTTCCCCGTATTGCTGGATATCGTACTTCCGGAGGGCATGGCGCAAGCTTGCCTCGATGGGCGGACGGTGCGTCTTCTTCCACGTGTCGGTTCCGGGCACGACCGGCCCCAGCACCACCTCCACGCTTTCCTTTGTCTTCTTGCGGGCGTAATACGTGTCGCCATAGGACAAAGCGGCCTTGTACTGCTCGACGGCCACGAGCCATTCTTCCGAGATGCCGTGCATATCGGCATAGGCGGCAAATACCCGCGACCGCTGATGCCCTTGCGTTTTTTCCTTGGCGTAGTCCAGTGCCTTGACGGCTTCCCGGATGCGGGCGTCGGCCGCCAGGCAGCGCGTATGTTCCAGGTAGGCTGGCAATACGGCTTCCTGAAGCTTGTTCGTTTCGAAACCGCCATAGGGCGCGATCACCTTGACCGCTTTGCCGGTCTCGCCGTGGGTCCGCAGATGCTGTGCCAGCATGATGGCGGCGGCGACGGCCCGCGATTGGTCGCGGGATTGCATTTCGCGGCTGAGCGTTGAAACGCCTTGGCTGGCCGTGGCCGGATTGACGAGGAGTTTTTCTGCCTGCTCCAGGGAGGCGGCGGGGAGGGATTGGGTGAGCGTGAGGGTGAGGATGGCGGTTAGCAGGATACAGCAGGCAAGCGGACGGGGTGGAACCCGTCCCTCCGGGGGTGAAAAAATCATGTTCCTACCTCCGCGATTAGGACTACTGGGGTTAGGCCTTGCTGGCAGTGCTGTTTTTCCTTGTAGTTGAGGTAGGGGAGGATCGATGCGTCGGTGGTCTCGGGGAATCGCAGGCCGGTCAGATCCAGGGTTTGCGAGTCGCTTTTGTATGCCCATTTAAAGGTGTTTGCCGCGTCCGGGGCAACCGTGTTGGTGACGGTGTTGACGGCGACGGCTTTCGCGAAATGGTGCCGCGCGGTTCCCTCCTGACCCGGAAGTCCGAGTACGACTATCGCCTGCCTGCCGTCCGCCAGGGTGCGCACATCCATATAGCGCCCGCCGCTACCGGCTGCATCCAGCAACGATATCCCGTTGAACTCGAACGTGATCTTGTCCGATCGGCCGGGCCGGTCATAGTCCGACGGTCCCAGGAACACCAAATGACGCTCGTACCCACCGGCGAGATCCGCAAACTGCAGTTCGACCCGTTGCCATTTCCCCGGTTTGAGCGTCGTGCTGCCTTCCCACGCGCCAAGGGCCATACGCAACGTAACGGTCCGACTTGACGCCTGCGTGTGCGGATAGACCCAGAAGCTCAGCGTCTTGCCATCGATATTCTCGTGGAACGAATACAATGGCAGCGCGGCGCCTTCCGCCGTCCGGGGTACCCCGCCGGTGTAGTCGATGTCGCAAAACACGCTTTGCGGATCTTCCGGCACGACATAGTCCTGCCCCTGCACCGCGCCCGGCGTGGCTTTGCCCGTCCGCACCCGGTAATTCGCGCAAAGTTCGTACATCGAACCGGAATAGACCGGCAACCACTTGCGCCGCAGCAGACCGCTCTCGCGTGTTTCCGTGACCCCGCCAGCCACTTTGATAGCCACCGGTTTTTGCGGTGGTTTTGGCGTAACGGACTGATTGGCGACGGGGCTCCCGATGGCCGTCGCGCCCTGTTGCACCAACCGGACGTAGAGGCAGTCCTGGATGTCCAGTTCGACATCCAGCAACCCGCCCTGTCCGTTGGGCGCAAGTTGAATGTTCAAAACCTTGTCCTGCCGGTTGCGGTCATAGACACCGTTCGGGTCGTCCTGGCGCACATCGCCAATAAACTCGCCCCGGTAGGTCGGTTTGTCCATGTTGACAGCCTCGGGAAAAATCCCGTTATTGACAGTCGCCACGGTTGCGCCCTGCCAGGGCAGTGCACACACCACGCGTACCTTGCCACCAGGCGTTCTCCCGAAGCGGCTTTTCGCCACGATGAGGCTTGCCACCCCAGGCTTGTTCTCCGTGCCCATCCAATACACAAGATCCAACGGCTGCTCGGCCCCGCCTCCCGCCAGCACATTGACTGGCAGCCGTCGCGCCTCGCCTTCAAACACGCGGCTTAGCGACCATAGGGCGTAGGCGGAAGGATACAGGCGCTTGGTATACGGGCAGAAGAACCGGCCCGGCCCGGTCACATTCTCGAGGGTCAAGGCACTGCCACCATTGAAAAACCACCCGACGGCGCTCTCCAGGAAATACAGCGCCACTTTCTCCTGTTCATTGAACCTGACGAACAGATTGCGGTAATGCCACAGCCCCTCGCAGCGACTTACAGATCCCGCTTCCAGCCTCAGGGCATCTTCAAAACGTTTCATCGGATAGCTCAACAGCATATCCCTGCTTGATGGAATCCCGGGCATCTGCTGTTCGCTATCACGCTCCCGGTTCCACCCGAACTGCCCTTTGTAGCTATCCGGTATCCGCTCCCAGTCCCTGATGGCGAATCGAACCGGCTCGCTCGCCTCCTGGGCCGCCTCGATCCATAAGGCATCGAACACCACGGGCAGCTTGCCGTCGTTCTGCAAGGTGATGGTATTCTTGTACGATTCCAGGTAGGCGGACGGAATCAAGGCGTTTATCATTAAACCCCGGCGGTCCAGGCGGCGGCCCCAGATTATTTGGCCATTGCACAGAATCCGCAGCGACGGCACCTCCTTGTTCGGGTCGAGCATGATCCCCGGCTCGTCCCTGCGCACGGAGACGGCACGGAACAGGAGATCTCGGGCCTGCATTTCCGGCAAATTCAACACGATCGACTGCCCCGGTATGATGCGTTGCGGGAATTCCGCGGCCGCCTGATCCGCAGTCATCCGTACGACCGTACCGGAAACGGTTTCCTGGCCGAATTCCCCGGCAAACGGTGTGTCACAGTTTTCCGGGCGGCCATCGAGACGGCCGATCTGCCAGAATACCTTGCGCGTCGAGGGGTCGAGCAGTTCCGGCGAAAGATGGTCGATCCGGGGTTGCGGTTTTTCGTGTACGGGCAGTAAGGGTTCCTGCGCCGCAACTGTTTCCCCTGCGGTCAAGTCCGGCTCTGCGGGCTGCTCAACATTCTCGGCATCGCTGATTGGTTCCGATGGCACTGGGGGTTCCTGAGGATACTCCGGTTCTTGCCGTATTGCGTCGCGATACGAATACAGGCATACGCCCGCGGCAACCAATACAGCCAGCGTTACCAGGAACCCTGCCATCCCGTGGCTTTCGGTTTTATTCGACTTCTGCCGTGCATCTCGCAGGACATTCCGGTCAATCTTCACGACCTTGCGTTTTCCTTCATCCCCACTCATGACGCATCCCGTGTTGGTTTACAAATCGCGGAGTCCATGATGAGCTCGCCGGCGGCGATCGTGGAGACGGTAAGTACGGCGACAGAAAGCGCGGCGACAGAAAGCGCGGCGACAGCAGTTCTAAACGATGTCATTATTTTATTCATCATCTCAGCGATTCCCAGGTCATCCTGCTTCATATAATGCCTCGGTCCATGCATACCGAGGGACGGAACAAAAGTGGATAGCATTAGTTTCATATAGAGTATTTTACCAAGCATCCGCAGTCAAGAATTCTGCGGTTAATATTGTGTTAGTAATGCATTTCGATGATTACGTGTGTAATCTATAAGAATACATTATGCTTTATAGCGCAAGCGTTAGGAATTCCCTGCGAATTCATTTCTAAACGGCATTCCTGATGTGCACTCGGGGTCATCCCACGCTGGAGAGAATGGGCATTCTCCAGTCGTGGATGAGCAAGCAAGATGAAAGTCGTTGATTCAGTCAGTATTCATGGCGGCTTCGTCGCGGACGGCGCCGGAATCCAGTGGCTGCGGTTGCGCTTTCCGTTTGGCTGCCCTCACGCGCTATGCGCGGTGCTCGGGACGTGCTGGCAACCGTCCCTCCAAGGGGAGTGGAAACGGAGGGAGAGCTTTCCTGCTCCCCCAGTGGGAGCAAGATGCTCCCGCCACTTTCAGTGGTCAGCCGTTGCCGTTGCCGGATGGCGGCAGGTGGGGTTCGAACTTCGTGCGTTTCGCCTGGCGCAGGGCCAGTACGTCCCGGCAGGACGCCTGGTATAGCTTTTCCTGGGAGCGGGAGGCTGGCACTGGATGCTCGCTGCGGGCGTAGGTTCCGTCCGGCAGCATGTGGCGTCCCTTGCAGGTGTCGGCCAGGCAGGTGTTGAGGATCTCGATCAGCCGGTCGCGGCACTTGCGGTCCTCGACCGGAATCATCAGTTCAATGCGCCGGCTGAGGTTGCGCGGCATCCAGTCGGCACTGGAGATGAACACCTGCCGGGAACCCCCGTGGTAGAAGGAGAAGATGCGGCTGTGTTCAAGGAACCGGTCGATGATGCTAATGACGCGGATATTCTCGCTCATGCCCGGCACGCCGGGACGCAGGCAGCAGGTGCCGCGCACGACCAGGTCGATACGGACGCCCGCGCAGGACGCCCGGTAGAGCGCCTCGATGATCTCGGGGTCGACCAGGGCATTCATCTTCGCCATGATGCCCGCCTTGTGTCCCTGCTCGCGTTGCAGGGTCTCGTGGTTGATCAGGTCAAGCAGCCGCTCGCGCAGGTCGATCGGCGCCTGTGCCAGCTTGCGTTGCGGCTGCGGCTCGCTGATGCCGCAGACGGCGTTGAAGAAGGCGGAGGCATCGATGCCGAGATCGTCATTGCGGGTGAACAGGCCGACATCTGTGTAGAGCGTCGCCGTCTTCGGATTGTAGTTGCCTGTGCCGAAATGCATGTAGCGCACGATACCTTCCGCCTCGCGGCGCACGATCATGCAGATCTTGGCGTGGGTCTTGAGATCCTTGATCCCGTATACGACCTGCACGCCGTTGCGCTCGAGCCGTGCGGCCCATTCGATGTTGTTGGCCTCGTCGAAACGGGCTTTCAGCTCGATCAGCGCGAGAACGGACTTGCCGCGCTGTGCCGCCCGGCGCAACGCCTCGATGATCGGGCTGTCGGCGCTGGTGCGGTAGAGCACCTGCTTGATCGCCAGCACATCGGGATCGTCCGCCGCCTCCTCGATCAGGCGCACGACGGGATCGAAGCGTTCGTAGGGGACGGCGTGGATCACATCACGACTGGTGATGATGTCAAACATCCGGCGGGCGGGGTCCAGTTGGGGGTTCTGCTGCGGTGGCCAGGCCGGATAGCGCAGGTGGTCGAGGCCGTCACGGTTATAGAAACTGCGCAGATCCTGTATCTG